>JAIXPR010000037.1 GCA_027486155.1 Pseudomonadota bacterium
CAGGTAATGAATAGCAGTCTGCCGCACTCTACAAATTCGTCCTACTTCCGCGCCAACGCCAATATCGCCTTAATGGAGTGGTGGGCCTCAAGTAGATGCCTACGATGTTTCGCCGTCGCGATCGAGTAGTGGTTGCGGCGTCCTACGCGTTCTTTGCGGAGGTAGCCCCCCTCTTCAAGCTCCACGATGATTCGGATGACCGCTCGTGCGGTTATGCCGACGGCAAGGGCGATGTCCCGCACACGCATCTCAGCGTCGCGAGCGAGGCAAATAATGACGTGGCTATGGTTGCTGAGGAATGTCCATCCTGAGGAATCCGTTTCTCGGCGCCGCCGACCGGTCGCCTGGTCGGACGAGGGTGAGGCTCGATGTTTGGTTTTGGAAGGGGGCATGTCTTATCTATCCAACAAAGCAGGGAGTCTAAGTGCCTGACACCTCGTGGAAAATCAATTTATCGGCTCAGCCCCTTTACATTAGTCCCAATGTGCCCGATCATAAACATGAAAAGAATGACATGTAACACGATGCAGGTAATAAATGGCATATAATGAAGTAACGGTCGCCACCAATCTTCTGAATCCGGCAACGCTCTCGTTTTGCCTGGGCGCTACGGCGCGATTTGTGCGCAGCGATCTGGCGATTCCCAAGGATATCTCAACGGCTATCTCGGTATTTCTGCTCTTCTCCATCGGTCTTAAAGGGGGCCACGAGTTATCCCTGGCGTCGCTGAGTGGGGTGGCTGGCCCCCTCGGTGTCACACTGCTCTTGGGGGTGTTGACCCCACTAGTTGCGTTCCTGATTTTACGTGTCTTGGGGCGTTTATCGGTGGTTGATAGCGCGGCGATCGCCGCCCATTACGGGTCTGTGTCCGTTGTGACCTTTATCGCTGCTGAGGGCTTTGTCTCGGCGCTCCTGAGCGTACGCCAGGATCTGCCACCCCTTGAGGGGTACATGGCTACGCTTGTAGCGCTCTTAGAGAGTCCGGGCATCACCGTCGCGCTTCTACTGGGTGCCTTCCTGGGCTCTCGATCGAAGGAGCGGTCGACCTTCAGTCTGCTCCATGAGGTCGTGACGGGCCGTACAATGTTCTTGCTCGTTGGCGGTTTGATTCTTGGTTGCGTTATGGGCACCAAGAATTGGGAGACGATAGCCCCGTTCTTCGATCCGCGAGGCGCGGTGTTTCGCGGACTGTTATGCATCTTCCTCCTTGAGATGGGGATATCAGCAGCCTCTCGCTTCAAGGAGGTACGTTCGATGGGCGTCTTTCTGTTGGCCGTGGGGATTATGATTCCGGTAATAAATGCCTGCATGGCGATCGGACTGGGATATTTCTCTGGCTTAAGTGTTGGGGGCACGGCTGTGTTAGCTACTATGGCTGCGAGCGCCTCGTACATCGCCGCTCCTGCCGCTGTTCGAGCGTCCTTACCGGATGCTAATCCCGCCTACTACCTTACATTGGCCCTTGCTATCACCTTTCCGTTCAACATCATCATAGGCATCCCGTTGTATTTCAGTATGGCCGACTGGTATTTCCGCGTTATGGCATAAGGAGGCACTATGGAGCTTACGACGGTTAGTAGAGTGGTCGTGGAAACAACCCCCACCTTTCGGCAGAAGGTCACGCAGACGCTAATCGAGCGAGGCGCTTTGATGCGTCGAGTGTTACCGCTTGTCCATGAGGGTAGTGCTTCGACGTCTTACAGGGAAAGCGCCTCCAATAGGGTCATCCTTGAGGCCGTTGTTGATAGAGCCGAGACGAACGCCTTGGTTCAGGCCCTCAGTGAGGTTTGTTCGGATAGCTGCTCCGTTGCTATCTCGGTATCCGAGGTCCCCCTTGCGGAGGCAGATCTCCATCACGTGGCGGTCAAAAAGAGCGAGACCTCTTGGCAAGAAAAGTGGATCAGTCACCTCATTACGATATAGTCCTCGTTTCCATTCCAAAGGGTGCGTGGCGCTGGAGTCGGCTAGGGATTGCACCATTCACATTCAGAAGCGAGCGCGTAGGTTTTACCATCCGACCGCGGTAGCTCCTTCGCTGCCCCGCAGAAGGGGCACGAGTGAATCTCACCGCGGGCTCGTTGTGTTGGCGTCCCGCATTCGACGCAGGGGAGTCCGGGTACGGTTCCCGTAAGACCGAATCCACCGCTGCCACACTGCGGGCACAAGGTACTCAGTCGTGTGGCGAGGCGCTCACAACATCGCTCTATCTCCTTCATTCTGGTGGGATTAAGGTGCGCGCGCATATCACTCATGGCCATTACGGATTGCGAGGGAGAGAGCGCGGCGCACAAGTGAAATGCTCGCTCCGCCTCCGCTGCCTCGGTGATCCCTTTATGGACATTCCCAACGAGCGGAACCCCCTCGGGATAGAGTACGAGGGCATGAGAGCCGAAGTGGATCCGTGGAAGAAAGTCAGCGAGCTCAGTGGGCGACCGTAGGGTCGCCGTGGCGTAGTTGGTGTTGTGGGAGAGGTGCTGCTCTATAATCTCGACCCCTGTACGGTTGTCGACCAACATCAGCATCTCGATTCCGTGCATGAGAAGGCCGAATCCATCAGCCGAGGTAAAGCTCCCTTCGCTCGCGAGGAGTAATGGCGATTCGGTACGAGATTGTGCGAGGCGAATCTTCCCGCGAAGGGCATCGAGCATTGACCCGGGTCTCGCTACCTCACCCGAAAAGGTCCCGAGGGAGTCAGAATCGACCGCAAGCTCATCGACACGAGCTGAGAGGATCTTTTCAAATGGGGTCCGAGCCGCTACCACTTTGCCGTGGTTCGTAGCGAAGATAATATGGCTGCCGTGAAATGAAAGGGGCTTCATATGGGGCGCTTTTGTGACGAGTCATCTCTCTCTGCTTCGCGCGGGGTGTGTCTTCTAGTAGTTGCGTATTACCAACTCAAGGATCGGTCCACGTTTGTCGGCCTTCGAGTTGATCGCGCGGCCGGCTTCGACGGTCTCGACCTTAAATCCTCGATAGAGCTCTTGGATGATATTGGTATTTGAATTCGAGAGCATCCATTTCACACCTTTCTGGTGAAGCTTAAGGCAGGTGAGAAGGAGAAGCTCCTGTGATGATTCATCGAAGCCGCCACTCACGTACTGGGTAAAATCTGCGGTCTCACTCGTTGGTGCATAGGGTGGATCGAAGTAGACGAAATCATCCTTGTCCGCGATCTCAACGATATCCTCAAAGCTTCCAACTTTCAGGATAGCTGATTGAAGCGCGTTGCCGCACGCGGTGAGGTTCGGCACATCCAGGATGGTCGGATCCTTGTAGGCTCCGAAGGGTACGTTGAAGTGCCCCTTCGAATTCACGCGATAGAGTCCGTTGAAGCACGTTTTGTTTAAGTAGATAAAGCGAGCAGCGCGCGCGACGGACGAGGTTGAGGAATAGTCAGCCTTGCGGTCGAGCTCTCGCACCTCGTAGTACATCTCTTTGTCGTAGCGGTACTTTTTAAGCTCATCCTTGAGTTCGGCGAGTTTATCGCGAACTACCTCAAAGCAGTTCACGAGCTCCGGATTGAAGTCCGCAAGGTAGGCGGTCTTAGGTTGGAGTGCGAAGTAGAGAGCGCCTCCGCCGAGAAAGGGTTCAAGGTAGCGATTGTAAGAGGTGGGCACACGCTTCAAGAGTTGAGGGAGGAGCTGGGTCTTTCCCCCCGCCCATTTGAGGAAGGGTCGACATTCAATCTTGGTGGATGAGGTGTCAGAATCAGCGAGAGCTGCGCAATCTGTGGTCATGAAACTACCCTGTAGGCACAAATGTGTCTTTCAAACGGCAGTCTACTAAACAGGGGGAAATGCTCAACCCAAAGATTAGGTGAGGGCCCTATTTATTTGCCTGGAGTGGCGGTAGCCGCTGGGGTCGCCGAACCGGTCGCTACAGGGGTGGGGGTTGGCGCAGGGGGACCTGAGATACTGATGTTCCACCGATCGTCGCTTGAGAACTGTGGATAGGAGTCATTAAATTCGAGTTCGTCCGGGATTGATGGGTCGTTGTTATCGAGCTCTACCTCTACATACGCCGAAGGATCCCCCGAGACGGCTCGAAGGGTGAATCCGATAGAAACTTGATTGTTCTCATCCTCGGGAGGGCGTGACACCCTAAACACGAGGTACTTGTCGGTGCCCACTGTGGCCGCGTCGAAAGGGGTAATCGTTGTCCACGACTCAGCGTCGCCGGAGTGCATTATCGCGCTTCCACTTCGGTAGGCGAGGGACGCTGGATAGTGAAATTTGAGGAATAGGCCGTCCCGATTGATATCGAGGACCGTCGCCGTGATATCGGTAAGGTCTCCCGAGTCGAGGGAATCACGCTCAACGTGGAATTCGACGTAGCCCGGATAGTTGCTCTCGGCCTCTCCTCCGCCCCCGCCACCGCCTCCACATGATGCGATCGTGAGGCCGATTGCAACCGGAATGAGGAGTCGTTTGAGTATTTCAAGCGATTCAGCAGGCATAGTCCTGGCACATAGAGTGGGAATACACGAGTACGTCGCTAGTATGATGCGGGGGCTCGCGAAAAGGGAGCAGCAGGGGGGATTGGTTAGGGTGCTAGGGGGGTGATTTTATAGCGCGGGCCGTTGACTACTTGTACGAGAGCTACGAGACCCGTCGTCGGTAGGCTCCCACGGCGAGTAGGGTCCACGACACGATAAGGCAGGTACCTCCAATCGGTGTAATAGCTCCGAGCCACCGTGTGTTGGTGAGGACCAGGGCATAGAGGGTCCCTGAGAAGATGAGCGTACCCACGAGAAAGAGTCCAGCGCACTGGGATGATCTTCGCTCATCGCAGAGCGTATGTGGGGTAACGAGGAGAACGAGCGCCGAGAGGCTGTGAATGAGTTGGTAAAACACCGACTTCTCCCAGATCTGAAGGTCGCTCGCTGGGATGGCGTCGCGTAACCCGTGCGCGCCGAACGCGCCGCATCCGACACCGATAGCCATGGAGAGAGCCGCGAGAGAGTAGAGGAGTCGTTTCATGCGGTCAGTGTACGTGGGGTGGGAGATTTGGAACATATCGAATGTGTGGGCGGAGGAGCCGGTGGCGTCTGGGCGCCGGAATTTTGTGAATCACGAAAGAGCCGCGCACCCGGAGGGCCCGTCTCCTGACGGGCCGGAACCCACGACGAAATATGTGTGCATACCCGGCCCGTCGGGAGACGGGCCCTTGTATGTTCCCAGAACCTTCTTTTTGTAGTTTGAAAGGAGCACGGCAGGGAGAAGGTGCCCGCCGGGGAGACAGTTCGTACGGGCCCTAGCACAAGTGCGCTTCGG
>JAIXPR010000311.1 GCA_027486155.1 Pseudomonadota bacterium
ATGTATCGTTTGCCATAACAAATATGACAAAACCTTCGACATTCTCCAGTCCGGCCGGACCTACACATTTGACTCCTTCGAGTGCGCGATTCAAGCGCTTGCGCCCACCTGCCTCCACTGTGGATGTCGAATCATAGGGCATGGGGTTGAACACGACGACAAGTTCTTCTGCGGAGCCCACTGCGCTCATACAGAGGGAATTCCTGAGGCACGGGACAGGGTCTAGTCCCGCTTTCAAACGATATTTACAAAAGAAGCAGATCCCTTCATTTTTGACGAGTTCGTGTAAAACGGATTACAGCTTATTCTTACGTTCGACTCCTGAATGCCGAGCATCTAACCTGGGTCTCGGTGTCACCGAGCTGTCGGGAACGACGGGGTGTCCGGTGTGGGCGCACGCCGGCATCAGCACGAGGTGCGTCATAGCCTGCCGTGAGGCGCCTATCTACTCCACGGCTCGTCTGAACGGTATCCCTGTGTTAGGGAGATTGGGAGGGGCTCGTTTGACACGCGCCGGTTACCTTATTGCGGCAGCACGTGATGGACCTATCTTTAGTCATTCCAATCTACAACGGTGCGAGCTACGCGGCGGAGAGCGCTCACCTCGTCCATTCATATATTCAAACGCTACCGTCCCTATCGTATGAGATTATCTTCGTGGACGATGGGAGTAGCGACAATACAAGCGCTGCTATTGAGCGACTAAACCTGCCTCATGTGCAGGTTATTACCCTACCAACTAACCAGGGGAAATTCGGGGCCATAAAAGCGGGCATGAGCGCCGCGCGGGGGAAATGTCGAATCTTTACCGATGCCGATATACCATACGAGCTTGAGGCGATCCCCTATATCTACAACGTAGTAGCCAATCGACAAGTCCACGTGGTTGTGGGTGACCGTAACCTTTTGGGCTCCGAGTATGGTGAAAAGCTCTCCTTCACCCGCTCCATCGTCACTCATATCTTCACCTTCTTTGTCCGCAGTCTTGTCACCGCGGGACTCTTTGACACGCAATGTGGGTTAAAAGGGTTTCGAGGCGATGTCGCGGACGCCCTCTTTCCGATGCTGCGTGAGAGGGGATTCGCAGGTGATGTGGAACTGCTCTATGTGTGCCTCAAACATAACCTTGAGATTAAACGTATGCCTGTTCGACTGAGACGAAGCGCCCCCTCAACGGTACGGGTGGTACGTGATGGGCTGCGAATGATACGCCGAATAAGCAGACTACGGAGTTCCTGGAAGCGGGGCTTTTACGGCTCAGAGAGCATGTCTCGAATAGCGGATCAAACCTATTGGTCTGAGAGCGCTTAGCACAGATGCGCTTCCGCGAAGGGCCCTCGCTCCAGCGATCAACTAACACACACGGCTAGGCTGCCTGACCTATTCGGGCCTTCAGTTCATACATCGTATATGCGCAAAAAGGTTAGCCCTAGGAAGGGCCATTCCACACACACCACCCCCTTCACCAGCTAAACGGCTAGGTTTATTCATCCGTCACATTTGGCCTGGTGCTTGCCCATTCCCCTTTTGAGCTAGTACCGCTCGCTTGCTGTTCGGAGAATCCCCATGACCTTCTTCCGTACTCCCATGCTCTTCCTCGCCCTCACGGTGTCCGTGATGATCGCGTTTATATTCCCTTACTCACACTCCGCTCTCGCGCAAACTCAATCCGGCACGCGCGGAGGTGCGACGAGGGTCTTTAGAGGGGAAGAGGTTGTCGTATCATTTCCGGCGCTCGGAAAGGGTTTCTCCGCTCGCGCATCCGCCAAGGTGACGAATCTGAAACCAGGTGGCGGCACCCGCTTAGCCAAGAGCCTCTCTCAGGGTCAATTGGGCGTATTTTCCTCCTCCGCTGTCGTAGGGACGCGCGCCACTGGACCGGTGGAGATGAAGAATTCGGATATCGATACTATCTGCGCCTCGATTCGGGCCGCGAACCCCCGAGTCGATCTCACATGCGAAGCGAACTCAATCGTTGAGGCGAATATCGTTCCAAACGACACGCAATACGGGGCTCTCTACGGAATGACAAGGATAAGCGCGCCGTCCGCGTGGGATATATCGACGGGGTCAACGAGCGTCACGGTCGCGGTGGTTGATACGGGCATTGATTACAACCATCCAGACCTCGTGGATAACATCGCGACAAACTCACGGGAGGTTCCTAACAACGGCGTCGATGATGACGGTAATGGGTATATCGATGACTACTACGGCTACGATTTTAGCAACAACGATTCCAACCCGATCGACGACCACTACCACGGTACTCATTGCGCCGGCACCGTTGGCGCGAAAGGCAACAACGGAAGGGGCGTCGCCGGCGTCGCCTGGACCGTCAAGCTCCTCCCAGTCAAGGTTCTCAACTCATCAGGGTCCGGAACCTCCGCTTCCGTAGCGGCTGGTATAACGTACGCGGTGAGACGTGGCGCGAAGGTAGTGAACCTCTCCCTTGGGAGCCCGTCGTACAGCTCCACCATCGAGAGCGCGGTCATCACCGCTCGTAACGCGGGGGTTCTCGTTGTAGCGGCCGCCGGCAACGATTCACAAAACACGGATGTCTATCCGAACTATCCGTCGGCGCTGACCCAGGACAACATCTTGGCTGTAGCCGCTAGTACCTCATCCGATTCGTTCGCCTATTTCTCGAACTACGGAGCGACCTCAGTTGACCTCGCCGCGCCTGGAGACAGCATTCTCAGTACGTATATCAGCGGCCAATACGCCTACGCCAGCGGCACCTCTATGGCGACCCCCCACGTCGCGGGAATGGCGGCATTGCTCCTCGCGGTGAATCCTAATCTCTCCTACTCCTCAATTAGGTCGATTCTCATTGGAACCGTCGATCCGATACCTTCTATGGCTGGAAAACTTGTATCGGGAGGACGAGCAAACCTTTACAAAGCGGTTCTCCAGGCGCAATCAGGGCAGACTCCCACGCCGGTAGCTACCGTTACCGCGACGCCAACCGCTACACCGACCCGCACTCCTACGCCGACACCGACCCGAACTCCGACAACCTCAATCACAAATACACCAACGCCGACACCAACATGGACACCTACCCGCGTGGCAACCTCCACGCCGATGCCAACGGCGACCATCGCTCCAACACGAACCCCAACGATACGCCCCACGAACACCGCTACTCCAACACCACCAGCGATTGAGCCACCAGCGGATGCGGAGCCAGACCCGAATTCAATCTCGATTGGCACCGAACGCACGCGCACCCGGGTGTACGTCTTCGGTGAGGTAATGGATCCGGCTGATATTCCACAGCCCTACCTTACAATTAAAATGAACTGTGGAGGCCGTGTTGTCGCCACCGGAACCACAGATGACGAGGGTTACTATGAATTCGTCTTCAAAAGACCATCACGTCCGGTACGGTGCTACGCGGAGGACTCGACGGGAGCACGCTCTCGACGGATCACCGTTCGCTGACGACCAACGTACCCGCGAAGAGGGCTGCGGAAACGTTCGTAGTCCTCTTTTTCCGCCTCCCCCGTCCGAAGAGCCAAACGGACATATAGCGATGCCCGCGCCCCTTTAATCGGCTTGTCGCTCTGGTCGATTATCAAATCGCTCCCGCTCGTGACGCGCGGCCTTCGAGCTCCGACGATCTTCATATGCTCCCAATTGACGTCGAGCGGCTCTGCACGCATCCCGCATCGCGACGTAGACATCCTCGTGGGCGTGATTCAGCTCAGGATCGTGAGTGACCTCCACATCCAGCCCCGGAAGATGGAGGCGGATGGTAACGTGATAGAGGTTGCCTTGATGATGGTGTCGGTGTCGCCCCTCGATCACCATTTTTCCCCTCATAATATCTGGGGAGAGTCGGGCGAGTCGTTGCAACAGCGCCTCACCCCGTTTACGCACCGCCTCTGAGGGCTCCATGGAATGAAAAATAACTGAGAGTTGTCCCGCTTCGGCCATATACCTATTTTCTACTAAGCAAATTGGGTTAGTGTGCCGCCACTATCGATGCGCTAGACATGCGCGGCTTCATGCCAGCCCACATCTCCCGTCGGCTTACATTATCCAGCTCATAGCCGCGCCCCCCCTTCATGACGCATCGTGGCGCCACATTTACGCAACTCTATCCCTACCGGTGCATTATGAGACAAACCTTAAACCGATACTCCTCTCTGGGCCTAAGGCAAACCCCACGGGTCGGCCTCATACTACTTACCGGCATCGTGGTCGGAGGCAGCCTCATGTATCTCCTTGAGCCCCGCTCCCGCGCGCGCCGACAAGCGATTATTCGCGACAAAGCCTTAAGTCTCGCCCATCGCTCACTATTTGTCGGAGGAAAGCTGTCACGTCACCTGCGCAATCGCATTCGAGGTATCCTAGCTATCACCGCCGACCTGGTAACAGCCGACACACTCGATACCGACGCGAAAATAGAGGCCAGAGTTCGCTCAGCATTAGGTCGTGCGACTCACCACGCCCATTCGATAACGATCGCTGTGGAGAAGGGACGGGTTTCCCTGAAAGGTCCTCTGGCTCCCCATGAAGCGGGTGTCGTTATTCGAGCTACGGAGCGCGTACGGGGTGTAAGACGAGTGGACAATCTCCTTACTCCGCCGCTCTCTGAGGGAGAGTCCCCCGTCCAATAGAGAGCCGTCAAGAACACGTGAGTGAGTTCAAACACCGAAGCTGCGCGACAAACATGATCTTTCCTTGAGCGGAAGCAATCGCTACACTGGCGCCAGTCAGCCATGTAGTAGCGATATGTCCGAATCATCTTCACCATCTCCGTCCCCTTCTTCGTCTGCCGGTAAACGAATTGAGATCTACACAGACGGAGCGTGCTCCGGTAACCCAGGACCGGGTGGGTGGGGCGCTGTTCTTCGTTTTCAAGGCAAAGACAAAGAGATCTCGGGTGGACATCCAACAACCACAAACAATCAGATGGAGCTTCAAGCGGCGATCGAAGCTTTGAAGGCGCTCAAAGAGCCCTGCGTAGTCGATCTCTACACGGATTCTCAGTATCTGAGACAAGGGATCACGCAGTGGATTCATAACTGGAAAAAAAACGGGTGGAAGACCGCCGACAAAAAACCCGTGAAAAATCAGGATCTCTGGGTCTCACTCGACGAACTCGTCCGCCAACATACGATCCAATGGCATTGGCTTAAAGGCCACGCCGGACATCCAGAGAATGAACGGTGTGATGAGCTTGCCCGAAATGAGATCGATAGACTGCGATCAAGATGACTCCCCTTTGCAGTGGAGCTGAACACTGCATCTCACTTCCGAACACCTTGATGTCGCACGCTTCATGAGTGACATCACAGCATCCCTATCGCTCCCCTGCTACATCCTCAGGGACGTGGTTACATCAATCTAATCTTTTGCGGAGGCCTATGCGCTCACACTCTATCCTCTTCTCATCTCTCCTCCTGACAGCGGTGCTCGTCTCAGGATGCGCCACCAAATCATCGGTTGCGAAAGCAAAAGACGAGGCACGAGACGCGCACCGTATCGCTGAACAGGCGCTCACGACAGCTCAAGAAGCTAACAATCGATCGATGCGAACGGAGGAGATGGTCAACCGAAGCTTCCGTCACTCGATGCGAAAGTAAATGGGACTTGCTCGTCTCAGGCTAGGATGGCGCTGTTTCGCCCTCCTCGCGTGGGTATGCGGCGTCGCGACTCATAGCCGAGCTGAGGAATTCGATCTCTCCTCCTCACGTAGAGATAGCGTCATCGGTGAGCTGCGCTACACGATGGCGTGGAGGGGAGATTCGTTGCTCGACATCGCGCGATCGTTTGATATCGGACACGACCAGATAATCAACGCGAACCCGCGACTCAATCGATGGCTACCGAAGGTTGGCGCTGAAGTTGTCCTTCCCTCGATGTATGTGCTTCCCCCTGGAGAGCGCCGTGGAATCGTTTTGAATTTGGCGGAACTACGTCTCTACTATTTTCCACAGGGGAGAAAGGCCGTACACACATTTCCCGTGAGCATCGGCGACTACGACTGGCGGACGCCTCAAGGTACCACAAAGGTCATCGCCAAACAGGTCGATCCCCCGTGGTATCCTCCTAAAAGCATCCGGGAGGAACACGCGGAAGATGGCGAGGATCTTCCACCGATGATACCAGGAGGAGATCCCAATAACCCTCTCGGGCGCTTCGCGCTCAGACTCGGAATTCCTGGCTACCTCATTCACGGCACCGATCAACGAAGATCGTTCGGCATTGGCATGCGTGTCAGTCATGGGTGTATCCGTCTCTATCCGGAAGACATCGAGAAACTCTACGCGATGGTTCCGATTGGAACCCCAGTTCGGATCATCGACCAACCGGTAAAGGTAGGACTGCGCGGCGATGAACTTTTTGTGGAGGTCCATCACCCCCTCGTTGATGACGAGGACCCTCTGTTCGACCCACCAACGCTAGAAGATGTTCTGCGGGAGCTTGAGCCGTTCGTTCGCGAGGGGCACGACGTGGGCCTCAATCTGGTTGAAGCCGCGGTGCGGCTGGGAGATGGGGTTCCCATGTCCGTGTCGGCGAGCGCATCTGGAGAGCGCTATTGGACCGACAAAACCTTTTAGCCCGTCGTCCCGGATGAGCGGGGTTGAGCCTTGTCAACGCAGCTCCTCGGCGGTAGTTTTTCCTCACCATTTGCTCCGGAGCTACTATGAAGAGAACCATTATCGTCTCGACCCTCTTTTCGTCTCTTTTTCTTCCATCCGCGGTTTTCGGGGAGGACATCAACGAGGTCTTCAAGAAGGTCAACGAGTACGTCCAACAAAAAAACTACCCAAAGGCCATGGAAGAGCTCTCGTGGGCGCAAAAGGAGTTGGAGAAGCTTCACCAGGAACGACTCTCTGAACTACTTCCAGGCGAAATCAACGGGTTTAAAGGTGGCGAGACTCAGGTTCAGCAAATGATGGGCTTCTCTAACATAGAGCGAGAGTACACGAATGGTGAGAAGTCCATCCGTGTCGCAATCACGGGCACCGGGGGCTCAGAGGGAATGGGTGGTCTCGCTGGGCTCGCTAAGATGGGCATGATGATGGAGGGCACTCAACGAGGCCGCGATCAATTCCGTATCGACGGGCGAACCGCGAAGCTTGATACAACCGGTGGCTCCCCAGAGCTCTCCATCTTCCTTGAAAGTGGCGCCCTCATGCAGCTCACTACCGGAGAAGAGGTGAATGGCGAGACCCTGAAAAAGTTTGCCGAGGCTCTTAAGATCGGGGAACTTAATACCTATCTGAAAGGCGCGAAGAACTGAGAAGAATATCAATAAGCCGATTTTCAGGCGAACGATCGCTGACGGCTACGTGTGACGCAGGGCGATAACCGTCGACGGTTATCGGTTTACGTCATACGATAAACGTCCTCGTCATCGTCAGCGAGGTTTTGAAATACGATCGCTGGTTCGTCTTCGCTTCAGCGCCTCCCTAAAACAACGCGAAGCTCCTGTTCAAGCAGCTCATCTTCCGTCCCCTATTCTAGGTCGTTGTGCTTCCCCTATAAGTAGAGGAAGATCAGCCCGGTGAGTCGATATCTGTGAGAACATCCGATGAAAGCATCTCCCAAATCAATCATTTTCCTCTTCGCGATGACCCTACCGTTTACCTCCTCACTTGTAGCGCAGGAACGTCCCAACGGCATCTCGGTGACGGGAGAATGTCTTCAAAAGGTCAACCGGGATCGGGGCGCGGTTACGATATCCTCCTCTATTGTTGCGCCAAACGCGAAGGAGTCCTCCCGAAAAACTATTGAGGCGCACGAAGCTATCAAATCGGCCGTACAAGCCCTCAAACTATCGGGGCTCTCGACAGGCACATCAAACTACTCGGTGAACCAGGAGTGCGAGTACAACCCAAAGACCTCGCGACCCGCGTGCGCCGGATATCGAACTACGATTGCGACTCGATTTGAGACGCCGAACTTCACCGACCTTGAGGAGATCATAGGTATCGCCTCTCAACGTGGAGCTCAAAATGTCTCTCAACTTGAGGCATTTGTCTCACCCACCCTGCTGAAGAGTGAGCGAGAAAGCTGTCTCGAACTAGCCACAAAAAACGCGCACGCTAAGGCGCTCAAGATCGCTACGGGAGCCGGGGTCCAACTTGGGAAGCTGATATCGGTACATGAGGAGGGAACCGAATCTCCGCACCCATTTATGGGACGGGGCGCGGTCGCTATGAGCGCGAGTGACGCCTCGATGGAAAACCAAGGCCCTACCCTCGACGTTGAGCCCTTCGATCTTAGGGTTGCGGTCACCTCGGTCTACGCGATTCAGTAATAGCCGACTGTAGCTCAAGCAAAATCATGTCGGCTTAGGAGTAAAGATACTGCCCGAGATAGAATACCACCGCCCCTCCCGCCACGACTACACCATTGAGCAGCAAACACCAGTAGAGTGGGCGAAAAGCTTTATTGGTCCACAGCGTTGTGAGAGCGTGCATGTAGAGCGCGCACAGAGGGACGATAACCGGATAGATGAATCGAAAATCCTGGCACACAGACCACCGTTTCACGTAGTGAAAGAGACCGAGTCCAAGCACAGGGATAATGAAACCAATAAGCAAAGGAGCATCTCGCCTTGCGCTGGAGCGATCCGCCACTATGCGAGCCGCCGTCACAAGCGCGGTACTAACGAGAAGAATAAAGACGCCGACTACCAGGATGGTTGCGAATCCCGGATAACGCCACTGATACTCACCGAATGTCATAGTCCTCACAACATACGGCCAAAAACCAGGGTCGATTCCACCTGCACGGAACGGGCGTTGAGCAAGCTCGGAGACATCCATGGAAACATAGTGAAATAGCGTCGGAGAGTCCCTACCACTTTCTCCGAAATGGAGCGCGCTCGCCTGGCCGATGGGGGTATCAGCGAAGAGCAAACGTCCGACATTGATCACCCCGCCAAGTATCAAACAACCAACTCCTATCGCGACAGGGGAGAAGTACAGGGAACGTATAGACACCCGTCTTTCAAGGAAAACCACGATGGCTACGACGGCGACCATGCCGACTACAATTGCGGCGTTTGATTTCACTGAGATGGCGACAGCTGTGGCGATAAGTACATTTCGAAGATCGGTCGGTGAGAGCCGCTGATACCAACGCACGAGATAAAAGAACGACGCGCTCCAGGCAGCGTAGAGAGCTATGTCATTACTTATTCGAGTGGCCATCAGTACCGATGTTGGAAAGAAAACCAGTAACGAGACGGCGACCTTAAAAGATAAGGCTGCCGTCGCCTGGGACACCAAACGAAGGGTCGCTACCGCGTACGCGCTGAATACACTGAACAAACCGAGCGATAGAAGCCGCACACTTGTCAGCGGATCCATCCCCAGCCACGCCCCGAAACGGTACACCGGTCCCGCGATACTATAGTAGGTCGGTGGGTGCCAACGCTCTCGGCCAGTGTAGGCGTACGGGTGAGCCCAATCTTTGCTCATGTGCTGGATGTATCCGATATGCCCCTGAAGATCGTTGGAAGGCCCTCGATTGCCGTAGTAGGGCAACCAATACAGAAAATACGGAATAGCTATCATGACAAACACAAGCGCATGTCCACTTGGAACACACTGTAGATGCGCTACGTAGGCTCCAGCCGCGACGATTAAGAGATAGCCAACAACAACTAAGGTCTCGGGCACGTAGGTCAGCCTCAATCCATAGGGCCCGCCGGTGTTTTCCACGGTCAAGACGACCGTATTTAGCCCCGAAGCAAGATAAGGTTCGAGGAATACCTCGACGGGAACAGGGCCGAAACATCGATTCCCAGCGGGAATAGGCAGATCGACATTATTTACAACCACCCTTCGTACGCAGTCATCTGGTTTGACCAACGCGCTGCGCACACCCACAAGCCCTTTCCGAATGGAAATAGTGTACATGGCCACTTTAGATGGCAGCCTAACGCCGGAATCCTCATAGGGAAGGGAGATCGTCTCAGATGGGCTCTGCGGCCCGCCGCGCTGAATCATGATAGTGGGCTCATGAAATGTGGCTTGGTGATACACCACCAGAGCTATGAGTGTTCCTATCACCACAAGCGCGGAGCGCATCACGCTGAATGGAGAGTAATCCCGTATTAGATTCATGAGTAGTATGCTAATCCTAATGCTGAGTCTTTGGCCATCGGGAGCGTAAAATGACCGTCAGTTCAACCGAACTCCTGTATGAAAAAATTGAGTTTCGACCAAAGAATAGCCGCTACTGCGTGGCCGTGGTCGTCCTCAATGAGGGAGAGAGGCTCAAAGAACAGCTTCAAAGGATGCAGCCATATGCCACAGTAGCTGATATCATTGTGTCCGATGGCCGAAGCTCTGATGGCTCTACCGATACTGAGTTCCTCCAATCTCGGGATGTGCGTGCGCTTCTGACCACCGACCAGCTGGGCTTAGCCACGGCGACCCGTGTCGCTATCGATTTCGCGCTCAAGCAGGATTACGACGGCATCATCACGCTCGACGGAAACGGCAAAGATGGCGTGGAGGCGATACCGGACTTTATCAAAGCGCTCGATGAAGGATTCGACCTTATTCAGGGTTCCCGTTTTATGCGGGGTGGATTTCACGAAAACACGCCTCTAGAGAGATATATAGGGGTACGATATGTGGTAGCGCCCCTTATCGCGCTTGGTGGCTATTGGTATACCGATCCCACCAACGCGTTTCGGGGGCTGAGCCGTCGATTTCTTCTCGACGAACGCCTTCAGCCTCTCCGTCCTATATTCGTTCGCTTCAACCTCCACCATTATCTTTTGCTTCAAGCCGCGAGACTAGGTTTCCGAATGAAAGAGATACCGGTACGGAGGGTTTATCCATCTGATGGTTCGGTACCGACTAAGATAACGAGGCTCAGTACAAAGCTTCTTTTCGTGCGTGAGCTTCTCCTGGCAGTTATGAAGCGCTACGACTTGTAAATTAGGTCCACGGTTGTGATTTCCCAGGTATGGTGCCTATCGGTGGGACTTTCGTAGTGAAGGATGAGGTCGGGCGGTTCTATCGCTAACGCTCACCATGTCCAGGTGTGATAGTTCCACTTCTATGGTATGCAATAGCGCCTATGAGTAGCTCAACACCCTGGACAGTAGATCACATCGGCATCGCGGTACCTGATATCGACGCCGCTATCGCTCTCTACGCTTCAACCGCGGGAACGGCGGTGACGCTCCGCGAGAAACTCGTTGACCGTGGAGTGGAACTCGCGTTCCTCAATACAGGTGGCACCAAACTTGAGCTGCTCATGCCGCTCAAAGATGACTCAGCGATAGCTCGCTTTCTCGCCAAGCGAGGCCCAGGGCTTCATCATGTGTGCTACAAGGTCGATGACATCCGCGCGGAGATGGCCCGACTGGAACGACTCGGCGCGAAATTGATCGATACCACGCCCCGTCCCGGAGCCTCAGGAACCCTCATCGCCTTCCTTGAGCCCTCCTCATTTTCTGGGGTTCTGACTGAACTGTGTGAATATACAGACAGTTAGACAACTCTGAGCCCCTAAATAATTTGGCTATAGAAAGTACAAGCTGGTAGTATGGGCGCCGTTGTGAGGAGCTTTATGAAACACGCGCGCTACATCGGACTAACGATACTATTGATAGTAAGCACCGCGGTACCTTCCGTCTCAGCAGCACCCTTCAACACCTGCGAGGATCTGATTACGGCTTGTTTCGTCTCCGCTCCAGATCAGCGAGACGGGTGCATTCAATCCGCCGCGGCGGCCCAAGCATGCCGATCCTCGGAGCTTCACGATCTCGTCGAAAAGCGAGCTCAGCTCTCCCTCATCGACCAAGGTCCGGCGTTTCTTGGCCCTCAAACGGTAGATCGACGGTGCTTGGCTCAATTCGACACCGCGTGGTCGGCGGCTCTGGTTAACGGCGCGGTCACGAGCGCGTCAGCCGCTTCCCTTGCCGCGGCCCTGGACGACTGCGCTAAGGCTGAGTCTCCAGCGCTTCCACAACTGTAACAAGCCCGACCTCATTGACGTAATCGGCTAGGGAACGTAGCCTCTTGCCATGACGAAATCCTCACCTCCCCTCGTTGGTCTCATTATGGGCTCCCAGTCCGATTGGGAAACCCTCTCAGCAACCGCGGAGATCCTTCAAGAACTCGGCGTGTCGTATGAGACGAAGATCGTGTCGGCACATCGAACTCCTGAGCTTCTCGTAAGCTACTCCACAGAGGCAGCCTCGCGAGGCCTTGAGGTTATCATTGCTGGAGCGGGCGGTGCCGCGCATCTCCCAGGCATGACCGCGTCTATGACCCACCTCCCCGTTATCGGCGTACCGGTTGAATCAAACATCCTTCGCGGTGTTGATTCACTCCTTTCGATCGTGCAGATGCCAAAGGGGATTCCTGTCGCGACGGTAGCGATAGGCAAGGCAGGAGCGGCGAACGCCGCGATTCTCGCCGCGAGCATCCTTGGTATCAAACACCCTCAGATATCTCAGGCGGTTCAAAAGCTCCGGACGCGACAAACCGAATCCGTGCTTCAAACTCCCCCACCAACACTCACGTAAGCTATGAAGATAGGAATACTCGGGGCAGGACAACTTGGCAGGATGTTGGCTCTTGCGGGGTATCCCCTTGGGCACTCATTCGTTTTCTTTGACCAAGCGCCAGGTGAGTCAACCGCGGGGCTCGGGACTACGCACATCGGTCAGTTCACCGATCAGCAAGCACTCGCGACCTTCGCGAAGGCGTGCGACGTCGTGACCTATGAATTTGAGAACGTTCCGTGCGAAACGGCTCACTTCCTCTCCACAAAAGTTCCTGTCTATCCACCTCCACAGGCGCTTGAGGTTTCTCAAGACCGTATCGTTGAGAAAACGTTTCTCCAAAATCTTGGTATAGCGACACCTCGATTTGAGGCCGCCTCCTCAGAGACTGAGTTACGTAACGCCTGCCAAAAACTGGGGCTCCCGTGCATCGCGAAGACCCGACGCTTCGGGTATGACGGCAAGGGACAGGCTCGCATCTCGGATCTAGCTGAGATTCCCGCTGTCTGGAAAACGCTCGGTGGCACGCCACTGATCATTGAGGGGTTCGTTCAATTCTCTCGCGAGCTATCAGTCATCGCCGCTCGCGATGTGCATGGAGAGATCGCGATCTATCCCCTCGCGCAGAATGAGCATATCCAAGGAATCTTACACCGCTCGGAGATCCCAGCGCCCGAGCTATCACCAACGCTACGACAAGAGGCCCAAGCGATAGCTACCAAGGTTCTTGAGAAGCTCTCCTATGTGGGGGTCCTGGCGATTGAGCTCTTTCAAGTTGGAGATCACCTCCTCGCGAATGAGATGGCGCCTCGAGTGCACAACTCCGGGCACGCGACGATCGACGGGATGGTGACGAGCCAATTCGAGAACCACATTCGCGCTATCTCAGGTATGAGCTTGGGATCCACCGAGGCTCGCGCGCGATCGGTGATGTATAATCTTGTTGGAACAACTCCCGATCCAAAAGAGCTCTCAATCATTCCGGACGCCAAGATCCACCTCTACGGAAAGTCTCCTCGTAGTGGGCGAAAACTCGGTCACGTCACCCTGCTCAACCCTTCCGAATCAACTGAGACCGCCCTCAGCACGAAGGTCACCCCAAAGTCATAACAGTTCAGGGGGAGTTTCGGAGGCTTCCCGAGAAGTCTCTCGATTCCGGAAATCGTATTTGTCCTCTCTACGCAAAGGCTGTACGTTAGATCTATGCGGCGCTCGCTAATCGGCTTTATCTCTTCTTCCGCTCTCACGGTCACAGCACTCGTGGCGACAAGCTCGCCAAGCGCCGCCACGCCCATAAGTCAAAAGCTTATTCGCCCCTCCTCAAGTATCAAATTTGGCGTGGATTCCCCTGCCCCCGCACTCCAGATGAACGGTCAGCTCAAAACGTTCACGGGGTCGATTACGCTCAATCCCGACGGCTCCGCGATCTCGCAGATAGATATGACCTTGCAACTCGATTCCGCGCAGGTTCCCCCAGACCAGATGCTTCAAGGTATCTTCCTGCACTCTGTCATCGCGAAACTCAATCAACGGGTGGCTACCTTTCGTAGCTCCTCAGTAGAGAAGCTCAGCGGAAGTGACTATATCGCGACAGGCGCGTACACGTGGCATAACAAGAATCGCCGAGCCACGATCCCATTTCGACTCGTCCGCGCCTCTCCATCGAACTCTGAGCTTCGGGTGCTTATGAAGGGTACCCTCACCGACGCCACGGCACCCAAGGAACTCACTGCCGCGGCTCCGGCGGCCTCCCAATCCTCGGGATGGGCACGAGCAACGCTCATCTTTGGGCGTAGTTAACGACCGATTACGATCGCCCCAAGCGCGAGCAATCCGCAGCCGATCAAACGGGTCATCGATATCTGAATGACAGGCACGCCAAGAAGGCCAAAGTGATCGAAGGCGAGGCTGGTTAACGCCTGCCCCACTACGAGCAAAGCAACGGTGTGGGCCGTACCGATCCGGGGAATAAGGAACGCGGTTCCCATCACGAGCATTACTCCCGCAACACCCGCCAACAAACTCCATCGAGGCGCCTGCGCGATGCCGCTCAGCGACGTGACACTCCCTGTGATGACCATAAATGCAAAGAGGGCCAACGCGCCTATGATGAAGTTAATCAAGGTCGCAGGCATCGCACCGCCCAGCGCCACCATGACCCGAGAGTTCATCCCCCCTTGAATAACCACGAGCGCCCCAACGCTAAGCCCTACAAGGATGTTTACGAATGCTCCCATGAAAACTCCAAAAACGACTAATACAACCCAATTATTAAACATTATTGAACGCGACCCTAGCCGTTTTCCAAGGAAACCGGTTAATGGCATACTCACCCATGACCTACGAGGCGCTGACCATGGCACAGAACGTTGAACAAGATGACATTACGAAAGCCGCCGTTATCCTCGCCGAAGGTAAGCTTGTCGCCTTCCCCACCGAAACGGTGTACGGCCTCGGTGCTGACGCGCGGAAAGAGTCGGCGGTCGCCAAAATTTATCAAGCGAAAGGTCGCCCCTCCAACAATCCCCTCATCGTTCATGTCGCGACGGTGGATGAGATCTATCGGTACGCGGACGTTGAATCCTCGTGGAACCCAGCGGTTGTTAAGGAATGGATCACTAAACTTACGCCTCTCTGGCCAGGACCACTCTCGATAATCCTGCCCCGAGGAGTGGAGATCGCTGATAGCGTGTGCGCTGGTGGTCCATCGGTCGCGCTTCGTATTCCGCGCCATCCGATCGCGCTCGCCTTGCTTCGCGCGTTCAAAGGTCCGATTGCCGCTCCAAGCGCGAACCCTTCGATGTACGTAAGTCCAACAACGGCTCAACACGTGCGAGATAGTTTGGGAGAGAGCGTCGATTTCATCCTGGATGGCGGAGCGTGTGAGGTAGGACTTGAGTCAACCGTGCTCTCCCTACTCGCACCAACGCCTCAAGTCCTGCGACCTGGCGCTATCAGCCTTGATACACTTCGTCACACACTCGGATGCCCGGTTGAGGGACCACTTTCATCAGGCGAAGCACAAACCGGCGAGCTTCTTTCTCCCGGACTCCTCGCCAAACACTACTCTCCCCGAACGAAGGTGAGATTACGAACCACCATCTCTCAGGGAGAACGACTACCCGAGAAAACCGGGGCTCTCATATTTTCTGACTGGAAGCCAAACTTTCCGACCACGGTGACTACCGTGCTGAGCAAATGTGGGGATGTTGAGGCAATCGCGGCACGACTGTTTGGTGCGCTTCGTGAACTCGATCAAGCGGACCTCGATCTGATCGTCGTGGATACCTGCGAACCGATCGGATTGGGAGAGGCGATTATGGATCGATTGATCCGCGCCAGTAGGCAGTGAGAGCCGCTAGCGGTTGAGGATGTCTTGGATCTTCTCCTGGAGAGACTCAACGGTGAAAGGTTTGGCGATGTAGTTAGAAACACCAGCCTTAGCCGCTTCAATAATATTCTCGCGTTTTACCTCGGCCGTTACCATCAGGAAGGGCATCCGTGAGAACTTGCCATCGGCGCGAATCGTTCGAAGTAGATCGATGCCCATCATCTTTGGCATATGCCAATCGCAGATAATAAATTCAACATCGCCCGTATGAAGCTTTTCAAGAGCGTCGACACCATCCACTGCTTCGATTACGTTCTCGAAGCCAAGGTTTAAAAGGGTGCGCTTCATGAGCTTCCGCTGCGTCGGAAAGTCATCCACGACTAGGATCTTCATTCCCTTTTTGGACTCGTAGTTACTCGACATCTCCGTTCCCTAAAGGCATACGCCCCCGCGAACACCTCGCGGCACTCCCCTATTGTCTCACCACAGAGGACGGCAGATACGGCGAAAAACTTGAGATCTCGAAAATGCCTAGCTATCTTAGCGGCTTACGATGCGACGCAGGGCGGATCTCGCGGCGATCATTTTCAACGGTCAAGGGGTTATCCCCCCACTCGTGCCCCACCAGCGAAGAGTTATACGGAAACCGCCCCTCGTCACCTGTGTTATAGGTTTCACTCGTTATGTAGAAGAGATGGGCTTGTGGGGAGAGAACCTTACATCCATGCAGGACACCCGGTGGTATCTTCACACACACCTCTCTCGCCCCCGCATGCTCGGTTGAGTCTCCCATCTCGATGATCATTTTTTGTTTGTATGTGGAGCTCTCGGGACGATTATCGAAGAGGACGGTTTGAATCTTACCGATAGGGCAATACCACCAGTCGGTCTGAATGTGGTGGTAGTGCCATGCCTTCACGACATCCTTCGCCATCTTGCTATGGCTCCACTGTCCAAAGACTCCATCCTCAAATAAAGGATCTGTAACGCGCACAACTTCACGAAAGAATCCACGAGGATCTAGATGTGTCTTAAGTTCCTTGACGACAACCCCCTCGATCAAAACGTTTATGGAGAACTCCTCCATTGTGCACTCTCCAACTACCGCTTCGGCCACTTTTTCCATGGGAACATCCTCGCCAGCTTGTGTAACTAGCCGCTCTAGCTTTGAACCATCGACTTAACTCTATCGAGAAGATCGTTGACCGTCCCGACACTCTTCACCGTGGTGAACGCTCGATGACCCGCTTGGAGCGTCCCATGCTCTTGTTCAACCGAGCCATCATCATTCAGATACAATGGCATAACGGGAAACGCTTCGCGAGCGCACGCGACGGTGCCAAAGAGAACGGGCTCAGAGTCTCGTAACGTTCCGACCGCCTCTAGAGGGACCTTTCGCGCTTTTGTTCGGACCGCCATCAGTTCGGTGACGCCGAGCCGATACAGCTTGCCGAGGCCCAGGGCTCCATATACATCCTTGAGTGAAGAGGAGGTTCCTATAGTCATTCGCTCAAGCGCGATGTTGATGGCCCCTTTTACTCGCTCGGCGAGGTCAAGCACGCTCTCATGATTCGAGAAGTCTACCCCCCAACGAACAACAGCAGCGTTCATGATGTAGGTGAACTCCATCTCAAGCTCATCTCGGTCACTGGCTTCTCTCACGAGATCCCCGAAAAGCCTCGCTACTCGAGCTTCGTATATGAGCGGCTCAATACTTCGAATATCATCAACATGGCCCCGACCCTGCGCTGCCCCAACCTCCGCTTTCGCTTCGGCGAGACAGTAGGGAGCGTGAACGGCGGCGGCCACCTCCGGCTCCGGAACCCCCTCGGCGGCGAGTCGCTTTTGTCTCTCTTGATACGACTCCTCCTCCAACATCGAGGTCGTCGCGACCGTCATGATAGAGATAAGCTGGTAAAAAAGCTCCGCGCTTGATTCGAAGATTAACGCGAGAAGACGCGCGAGAAGGAAATGCTTGGTGGCGTCCTCCGTTGTAATGCCGATCCACGTAAAGCCCTTGTCCGGCGTGTGGAACCCCGGCCCGGGAGGCTGCTCTGTGGGCTCCTCGAAAACCTTTACCTCAACGTACCTTTCAATCAAAATCGCGATAAGTTTTAGATCCGCGATCTTGATAAATTTCTGGAGCAGTTCGAGTGACTCAGTCTCGTCGGTAAGCGCGAGCCACTCCCAGAGAGCCTCCTCATTGAGGGTATCACCCGCCCACAGGTCGAAATCAGTTAACAACCGACACTGCTCCATGGACGCCATCATAATGATGTCGGACGAGGACTGAAGACCCGTGCTCTTAACCACCATGTACAGGCTTTGCGCCGGCAGTTGCCTAACGACCTGCTCTGGCGCGTCCGAGTCAAAGATCTCCTTGTAGAGATCGCGACAGGTATGTCCACGAAAGTGCGCGACCGCTGGCGCGTCAGAAGGCTTCATTTTGCGGGCGCGAAGGTAATGTGAATCTGTCGACCGTGCGCTGGAGAGCGCTCATCAACTGTGGCCACATCCGAGAGACGCTCAACGATCTGATCGAACTTCTCTTTACCGAGATCGATATACATAGCCTCTCGCCCTTTGAATCGCATGACGAACTTCACCTTGTCACCCTCCGCTAAGAACTCTCGGGCGTGCTTGAGCTTAACCTCAAGATCTCCGGAGTCGGTGCGGTAACGAAGACGCAGTTCTTTAATGGTGTTCTCAGTGCGATTCTTCTTGGCCTCAGCCTCTTTCTTCTGCTCTTTGTACTTAAACTTTCCGTAATCAAGGATCTTACACACCGGAGGCTTGGCCTGCGGAGCGACCTCAACAAGATCGAGCTCCAACTCTTGCGCGCGAAGAAGCGCGTCTCGAATCGGCAATACACCGAGCTGTTCGCCATCTGCCGCGATAACTCGAACTTCTTTAGCTATAATGAACTCATTGATGCGATGCGCATCTGGGGGTGCTACCGGGCGGTTAAATCGTCCGCCCCGGAAACCGGGCTTGAAAGGCTTCAAAAAAGATCCTCCATAAATGGTGTAAGTCCTGTACGGCGCGAGACCGTACCGCTCGATACGTTATCCACTGCATCGGCGCGAATCAATAGGTAGCTGAATTTGGTTCTATTTCTTCTTAGCGTCCTTTGCGGGTTGCTTGCCCCCCTTAGTATCGGCTGATTTTTCAGGAGCTGGAGAGGGGGAAGGTTGGGCGGTGACGATTTCTCTGCACTTTGGCTCGCTTACCTCCACTCCTACGCAGGTCCCCTCCTGCTGCCGACATTCTTCAGCCAAGGCCTTCTCAAGCTCAGCCCGAGCAGAGAAACTCAACGAATTCAGCACGGTAGACCGAGAACTCATCTTTAAAGCCACGCACGTGCCAAACGCCTCGTGCTCTCTCTTACACGCCTCTGAGGCCCGGATGCGCTGGCGGTCTGCCTCCATCTGCAACGAGCCTTTGGCGGTGGCCTCATCCCCACCTGCCCGCTCGATGCCCAAAAGCCGGACAATTGCCGGCTCTGGTGTCGGAGGTGCTGGGACTGACGTAGGGGTCGACCCGACAGATGCCCCCCGGGGAGCTTCAGGGCGAGATACCTCAGCAGCCGGCTTCTTAACCCACTTATACGAGATATCAGCGGAACACCGAAACTCAGCGGTAACAGAGGACGCGCTCGACAGGAGAGAGAGGAGCGCGAAGGGAAGGCAAAAAGATACAATTCTCACTCTCATGTCATGAATATCGAAAAAGGGGCGTCGTCGTACATTTCGTATCGATTGGTTTGGTTTAGGTATAACGGTCCTCACACCCCGTGTGCAAGGTTAAACTGCAAATGCCCGAACTCATCCATCTTATCCATGAGGACGTATGGAACAGAGCTTAGGAAGTGTTTTCCCCCGAGTAGACAGAGAGTTTGATGACGCGCTCGGTCAGCCCAACATGACTGGCAGCCCCGAGCGTCGACTCCTTCTCGCGATCCTAGAGCGGGCTATCTTAGATTTCGTTGGCAATGACGCGCGTGAACTCGAGCAAGCTGAGCAGTGGCTTTTCGGCTCTGAGCAAGGCAACCGCAACGAACATTTCTCCTTCGAGTGGGTATGCGAACAGCTCGATCTCGATCCGAAGCGGACCTCCGCAAAAATTAAATCGATGCCCCGACGGGGAAATCGTAAAGTCGCTCCATGGTACTTCACCAAGCACCAACCCGCGGCGGCCTGATAGCGTGTTAATGAAAATGTCGTACGGCGAGGCGGGCGGGATGAGGCGGCAGCGAAGAGCCTTGCGCCTCTCCCCTCTGCCATAAATCCCGCA
>JAIXPR010000063.1 GCA_027486155.1 Pseudomonadota bacterium
CCAAGCAAGATCTCGTTGGGGGCTTCGCGTTCTTCCTCTCCCTCGCGGCGCTTCTCCCAACGGGTCTGATGTTCACTACCCTCACGTTTCTCCGGCTCAAGAGCGCGAACCCGACATCAACAGCAAACTTCATCTTCGCGGCTCTCGCGGGAGCCGCCATCGCTCAGATGTTCATCAGAGGATACCTCTCCGTGTTCATCCATGAATTTAAACACTCCTTGGTTTCCAATCTGGTGGGCAATCGACACAAAGGGATGAGCATCGGAGTGAATTCGGGACACTATCAGTACTCGTATACAAAGAGCACCGCCCACTACAACGCCTTTATCTCGCTTGCGCCGTACATCACGCCGGTCTTTACCTTTTTCGGTGTCGTTATCGCGCTGATATTCCTTCGACACGACCGTGATATCGCCGCTATCGTCGTCGGCCTTGGCTATGGAATGGATATCCTCCTCAACGTGCGAGACATCTCCCCGATCCAGACCGACATCTCATTAATACGGGGTGGCTACAACGTGGGGCTCGCCTACATCGCCGCCTGGAACCTCCTGATCGCGGGCCTCGTTTTAGCGTGGGCCTTTCACGGGCTCGGGGGGCTCTCGATGCTTCTTGAGGATATCTCCGCCTGCTTTATCTACCTCTATATCGCTCTCTTCGGAGACCCTCGCGCCTAGTTGAATCGTCCAATCCATCGGGTTCTTATCCTCCACAGGCCCCGCCGCGGCGCCAGATCCAAGCCCTGTAGTACCGTTTCCGACAGCTGACTCAATTTTCCCTATTCGAAGCCCGCCCCCTCAAGATAGTCATTTACCGTAATAACATCAGACACTTACGGCGCACAACGTCTTCCAGCTCATTGCAAAAACGCTCCCACAGCAATAAAAATTGACCTTTTCACTCGACGTACGCCCCTTCTCGTGGGACCCTATAGCCTTGACCGTTCTCCAAGCTAATGAAAGCTTCAACGGTCTTTGCAGGAAACATATGGGAAATAAATTATACGTAGGAAATCTCTCCTACGAAGTACAGGATCGCGATTTGCAACAACTCTTCGCTCAATATGGCACCGTATCATCAGCACGGGTGGTTACAGACCGTGATACGGGGCGATCCAAGGGATTTGGCTTTGTAGAGATGAGCACCGACGAGGAAGCTGAAGCTTCCATATCGGCACTCAATGGCCATGAGGTCGGTGGACGCGCATTGACAGTGAACGAGGCACGTCCAAAGGAAGATCGACCTAGTGGCGGCGGACGCGGCTTCGGCGGCGGCGGCGGTGGCGGTCGTGGCTTCGGCGGCGGCGGTGGATACAGCGGCGGTGGCGGAAGCTACGGCGGCGGCCGTGGTGGAGATCGTGGTGGTCGCGGCGGAAGCGGCGGCGGCCGACGTGGTGGAAGTGGCGGAGGACGTTACTAATACCACTGAATCTCTTCCCTGTTGAAGAGACTCAATCACCTGCCTCTCGGGCTTTGGCTCGAAGGCAGGTTTTTTATTATTCCCTCCCGCTCTTGATTGCCGCCGGGGGGAACATCACATTCTCCCTTCGTTCTGCTGTGAGCGCCCTCTGGCGCAGCCTGACACGAGCCTGATGGATCTACGTTCTCATAGCACATAAGTTTCCTGCGATAGCTCTGCTCAAAACGAGGGGCCATCACTCCGACAGATCGACAAAATTCCAAAGAGACACTCTCGTCTCGAGAAGCAAGCTTTTCAGTCTAGGGGGCTGAAGACGATAGGATTCTTCACCGTCAAGGGAGAGCCACCTGAGGGATCGGCCCGGCTCCTGTGCCGAGATATCTCCATGCAAGGCGATCTCAACTTCGAAGAAATGGTTGAGACATCCCTCGACTCCTCTTTCTCCCTTCCACCAATGTCCAATCGAACCACGATAGGATCCGACGATACAGTCAGCCCCTTGAATCTCCTCGTTCAATTCCCGGCGAAGCGCATCAAGCAGATCTTCATCTCCCTCAACGGTACCTCCAGGGAGAAACGCTATCCCCCTGGACTCCAGCCATTCAACAAGAACCTTGTCACCCCGTCGAATGATCGCTCTGACAGAGGTCGAGGGATATGATGAGGAAGTACCCATAGCGATTACGCGCCCCTACTCCGTACTCCGATCATAGCTCGCGCGGTCCTCCACCCGCGCCACAAGATGCTCAGGCACCGGGTCATACGAAACCCACTCCATACACAACCCGTGCGGAGGAGCAGTAACACCAGCGAGACGGCGATTTTTAGAGGCGAGGATCTTCGGCATCGCATCGCGCGCCAGGTGGCCGCGCCCGATATCAACGAGGGTGCCGACGATGTTACGAACCATCTGTTTTAGGAATCCGGATCCGATGATCTTAATCTCGATTAGATCTCCCGTGCGCTCGACGGAGATGGAGTAGATAGTTTTCACCGGAGTTTTGGCGCAACACTCAGAGTCACGAAAGCCAGAGAAGTCGTGGGTGCCCACCAAGCATTGCGAGATCTCATGAAGAAACGGGGCATCGAGCGGTCGGTGCATATGCCAGACACACCGCGACTCAAGGATCGCCGGAGAGGGGCGATTCATGATGCGATAGGTGTACTGCTTATGCGTGCTGTCGTGCCCGGGATGAAACCGCTCTGGGATAAACTCAGCTGAAATAACGGCTAACTCCCCCTTCATAAGGTGACTGACGCCGTTTACGATCTTAAGCAGCTCAGGAGGATTAGAGACGCGGAAGGTGACCACCTGTCCCCGCGCGTGGACACCGGAATCGGTGCGTCCCGCAGCGTGCAAAGGACCGATATCCTCACGGCACACCACCGAGAGCGCCCGCTCTAATTCCGACTGTACCGTTTTAAGGTTCGGTTGTTTCTGCCAGCCGTGAAAGCAGCCCCCATCGTACTCAACTATGAGCTTTATGTGCTTCACGACGGCACCTTCCTACTCGGAGCAGAGCCTCTCCGCGATCTGAACCGCGTTGAGCGCCGCGCCCTTACGAACGTTATCGGCGACGATCCACATCGAGAGACCGTTTGGAACGGAGTCATCCTTGCGGAGACGACCAACGTGAATGTCATCGGTGCCCGCCACATCAGTCTGCATCGGATACTCCTCAGACGTTGTGTGCACGACGACTCCGGACATCTTGGAGAGCGCCTGAGCGAGGGTCTCTGGGGACAGCGGACGATCCGTCTCTACGAACACGCTCTCGGCATGGCTGTAGAAGACCGGCACCCGAACCGCGGTCGCGGTGATACGAAGATCCGGGATGCCGAGGATCTTTCGACTCTCGTTGATGATCTTATACTCCTCTTTAGTGAAGCCGTTATCCATCAATACATCGATCTGCGGAATGCAGTTGAACGCGATCTGATGCTGAAACGCTTCGTGCGTCATCTCAGTTTGGTTAAATACCGCGAGGGTTTGTCCCCACAACTCATCAAGCGCCGCTTTTCCAGCGCCCGACACGGATTGGTAGGTCGACACCACAACATGCTTTAGTCCAGCCAAATCGTGAATGGCCTTCAGCACTGGAACCAACTGAATAGTTGAGCAGTTGGGATTAGCGATAATCTTCTTACCAAGAGCGGTCTCGAAGTTAACCTCAGGCACAACCAGCGGAACATCCGGGCTCATACGGAAGTGACTTGAGTTATCGATAGAGACAGCGCCCGCCTTCGTGGCGAGCGGCACAAACTTAGCCGCGAGTTCTCCGGAGGTGGCGAAGAGCGCGATGTCCACCCCCTCGAAGGAATCCTCCTCAAGGAGCCGAACAGCGATCTCATCGTCCCGGAATTTGTAAACCTCACCCACGGAATCTTGTGAGGCAAAGAGGCGAACCTCAGCCACGGGAAACTTACGCTCCTCAAGGACAACGAGCATCTCGTTTCCTACCAGTCCAGTTGCTCCAACGATTGCGATAACAGGGGGTTTTGTTGTTGCCATAGGAAGATAGTTGTACGACACATCGAGAGCTGAAGCCACTCCAGGAGCTTAAATCGCCGATTGAAGGGGCCGTGGTGTAGCCCCCCCCCTCTTCTCCATGTTGGCCATGCAGGGTGCTGAACCACGGGCATAAAAAAGCCCCCGTACGAATCCCACTGGGTCGTACGGGGGGCATCCACGGCCTAGGCCTGGAGGTGAGAGGGACTATGCCTCTGAAATCTCTCGTCGGCGCTTCTCTCGCAAGAGCTTCTCAATGGTTAATGAGGCGAGCGCGTATCCCTCAGCCTCAGTCTTGCCAGCTTGAAGGGCGATATCAGTTACCGCCTCAACTAACTCACCGAGCGTTGTCGTAATAGTCGAAGTCTCTTCCTTGAGGGCCTGTTCGTTTCGGTTATCCATAACTCACTCCTAAAACCTGGGCATTTCAACCTGCGTTGTCCCAGTATACCTCACGCTAAAAGCGGGCCCGAAACAAAAAGTTTCACACCTGCAACATTCACCTATCCTTGAGATGCGAAGGGAGCTGGAGTGATGTTCAAATTATTGACACCCTCGGGAAAAGGTTACGATTTTGGTACAATCAGAGCACGCGAAGGTGCTGCTTGAAAAAAAGCTTGACCAGAGCTCTTACGGGGTGTCGTCGATCTTAGGGAAGCGAGGCAAAACCTACCCGTCGCGAGAAAGTGGAGGTTGGGTTGATATTCGATTTTCAGCGCGCGAAAAAATCTCAGTTGTATCCGCTGTGATACACTGAGGATTTTTTCACGCGCTGAAAATTGAAGAGCGACCCAAGATACGCTTTCGCAGCAGGGAGGGGTTTTGCCTCGCTTCCTTAGTGTCTGGGAGCTATGCCGTAGAGGGTCCAGGTAAATCCCTCACTTTCGGAACCGCCAGTAAGGACGAGGATCCATCCCGGTTTTGGCGTCGATTGCATGGCCGAGCTGAGTAGCGTGACCTCTTCACCGCCGTCGACTTTAACGACCTCCCGTCCCTCCACCCGCTCATCCCAGAGAAGGGGGCGTTTTCCCGCGGAGAATCGGCCGTATCGAGAGGAAACCACGGCGGTCACACAGACCTTAGCATGAACATGGCGCTCTTTTCGTCCCTCTTCTTGACCGTGACTATTCATAGACTCGCCTCTCCCTTCGACCATCATAAAGACTAAAAAAGAAGAGCCGCCTCACTAGGGGCAGCTCCTCTCTCATCAACGCCCGTTACGTGAGCGCTTCTGACATGAACAAGGAACTACCGTCCCTCGCCCTCAATCTTGTCGATTCGCTCCTTGAGCTCCTTACCGACCTTGAAGAAGGGCAATTTCTTTGGTGGTACGGGGATCTTCTCACCGGTCTTTGGGTTACGGCCCTCATAGGCTCCGTACTCTTTTACAACGAAGCTACCGAAGCCTCGGATCTCAATTCGACCACCATTAACGAGCGTGTCCCGCATCTTGCGGTACACGAGGTTAACAACCTCTTCTGCTTGAACAACGTTGATTCCACAGCGTTGAGCCAATTTTTCGATGAGTTCTGACTTGTTCACACGGACCCCTATAAACAAAGAGCTTTACGGCTACCTGGACACGGTGTGCGGCAGAACGGGCCTGCTCACACCTGCTGTACTGACCAGCTAGACAACCTAACCCGCTAACATCACAAGAAAGGTTATAATCACTATGATGTAAGTCTGTCAAAAGTGATTGCAACTTATCGCAAAAATTTCGGCAGATTACCCCTCTTGTTATGCCCACTAATACAGGGGTTGCAAGCAAGGGGGTAAAAGTCCCCTTCGAGGGCCCTTTGACCACCCATCGGAAGTGAATTACCCTCCCCCTGGTTGTATCGTGATTCGGTCTCCTCATGTCCACGCACCCTCCAAAATCTCCCTCCCGACGTCCCCAGACGATAGCGGTCGTTAAAAAGGACAACCTGTTCCAGCGGGCAGAGGTCCTCAAAAGGAACCGTGAAAAGCGCTACCAGCACGGGGAGTTCCTGGTGGAGGGCGTTGCTCAGATCAATCTCGCCGTAAAGTACGGGTGGTAGATACGAGCACTACTCTTCGGTGCCGATAAACCTCTCTCCTCCTGGGCGCAGGAGTTAGTTTCCTCAGGGGTGGCTGCCGAGCATTGGGAGATGGCGCCGGAGCTTATGGTTGAGCTCAGCGACAAGGAAGAGACCTCGGAGGTCCTGGCGGTCATTGAACAAAAACGTCTGTCTCCGGCCGCAATCTCCCCTCAAGCGGGAGGTCTCGTAGTTGCGTTCGACCGGCCAGCGAGCCCCGGAAATCTCGGCTCCTCAATCCGTTCGGCGGACGCCCTCGGCGCTCAAGGAATTATCATCTCGGGCCATGCGGTCGATATCTACGACCCCTTCGTCGTACGGGGAAGCATGGGAGCGGTATTCTCTATGCCGGTGACGACAACACCATCACATACCGGGGTCAAGGAGTGGGTGGATAACGCCAAAGCTCAGGGCATCGACTACCAAATCATCGGCAGCAGCGGAAAGGCCACCGAGATGGTATACTCGGTCGACTTCTCCAAGCCTACGGTCCTTATCCTGGGAAATGAGACCGTTGGGATGTCTCGAGGCTACTGGGATATCTGCGATGCGGTCGTTAAGATTCCGATCGGCGGAGCGCTCTCATCGATCAATGTCAGCTGCGCCGCTTCGATCTTACTCTACGAAATCGCTCGTCAACGCACAGCGCAACGGTAACCTCTCGCTTATCTTCTTTGTGAGAAGCCGTATTCGGTGTACCCTGGTTCACGCACTCATTATCAGGAAGACACATGAAAGCCGAATCGATTCTCGACACCATTGGAAGCACCCCTCACGTTCGGATCAATAAACTCTTTCCTGGAACGAGATCCGTCTACATGAAGTTGGAGCGCGCGAATCCCGGCGGCAGTATCAAGGACCGCATCGCGTTAGCCATGGTGAACGACGCGGAGAGTCGAGGAGCCTTAAAACCTGGCGGTACGATCATAGAGCCAACGTCAGGAAATACAGGTGTGGGGCTCGCGATGGTAGCCGCCGTGAAGGGGTATCGCCTCATCCTCGTTATGCCGGAGTCCATGTCCGTCGAACGACGGCGCATCATGCTCGCCTACGGTTCGGAGTTCGTCCTTACTCCCCGAGAGAAGGGGATGAAGGGCGCGATTGAAAAAGCCAACGAGCTCCTCAGCGCAACGCCGGGCGCGTGGATGCCCCAGCAGTTTGAGAACGAGGCGAACATAGAGATTCATAGACAAACGACAGCGAAAGAGATCCTCACGGACTTTCCTCGAGGGATCGATTACCTGATCACCGGCGTTGGAACGGGTGGACACATCACCGCGTGCGCGCAGCTTCTCAAGGAGCGATTTCCGAAGCTCAAAGTGTTCGCCGTTGAACCGGCGGCCTCCCCGGTGATCAGTGGTGGAGCCCCCTCGCCCCACCCGATCCAAGGTATAGGGGCCGGTTTCATCCCAAAAAATCTTCACAAGGATCTTCTCGACGGTGTAATCCAAGTTACCAACGATGAGGCGTTTGAGTTCGCGCGAAGAGCGGCGCGAGAAGAGGGCATCTTTATGGGCGCCTCTTCGGGAGCATCGCTCGCGGCGGTGTATAAGAAACTGCCCGAGATACCGGAAGGGTCCACGGTTCTGACCTTCTGTTACGACACGGGGGAACGGTACCTATCAGTGCCTAACTTATTTCCCGCCGAGTAATCGATCTCATCCTTGAGATTCCAGCACCCTACACCGGCTTTTACCTTACCTCGGTGAGCGTGATAGTATCGACCCCATGCCAACCGCAGACCTCACCACCTCCAAAACCCCAACTCGAGGCCTCCTCTTCGATTTCGATGGGACCATGGGAGCGACCCTCCCATCGTGGGCTGACGCTTTCGGCGCCGTCATGCGCGAGCACGGTGTGAATCCCAACCCCGAGCAGCTCATTCACTATTGCTTCCATAGCTGTCCGGATGAGGTCATCCGCAACCACGGCATCGAAGATGGCAGAGGCTTTAAGGAGCGTGTATGGGCCGGAGTCGTCGAGCGGATGGAAACGGTCGCTCACTACCCCCTCCTTCCGCAAACTCTCCAGGCACTCGAGAAGGGTGGTTTTAAGATGGCGGTGGTCACCAATTCGCGGAGGACCGCGGTAGAGCCCGTCCTCGAGAGATGGAACGTCCGTCACCATTTCGAAGCGGTCATTACCATCGACGATGTCTCATACGGGAAGCCTGACCCGGAGATGATCCATCATGCGCTCAATCAGCTTAACCTCTCCCCATCACATACCTACATCATCGGGGACTCTCGGGCTGATATGAACGCGGGGAAGCGCGCTGGCATTCGCACCATCGGCTTCTCCCCGAGCGAGAATTGGAAATATATGGCGTTTGACACGCTCAGGCACCTCGAACCTTCGCACCTGATCCACTCCTATCAGGAGTTATGGGAGGTGCTTGGCCTTCCGAAACGGCCATGAATCGTTTCCACGTTTGGTTATAAACGATTGAAATGACGATCGACGAGACAACCGGCAATATCACCCTGTTGCGTAACACCCCTAAGATCCCCTAAAAAGTGATAGTCGGGATCAAGGTTTTTGGTGTACCAGCCGATACTACTCTGTCAGCACAGGTAGCTCTCTCCGCAAACCTTCATTACGAAGTAGTGGTCGGTACGCCGAGGCTGGCTCAGCGCATGCCTCCCGTACGCGCAAACGTGATAGCTAACGACTTTAGTACAGAAGGTTCCTATGAAACCGATGCCCCATATCGATTCGATGATGACCCCTTTCCCTCACTCCATTGAGGCCTCGGTTACTATCCATGATGCGCAAGCGATTATGGCCTCAGAGGGGATTCGTCA
>JAIXPR010000379.1 GCA_027486155.1 Pseudomonadota bacterium
AAGACCCAGTCCGAGGCTTTTAAGTCTGCCCTTCTTCCAAAGGGGGTGCCGACAGTTGTTGTTGAGGCTGGAACGACTATTGGATGGAGCAACCTGCTTGGACGAGACCTCCTCGCTATCGGTATTGATCACTATGGAGCATCCGCTCCCGGTGAGGTTCTCTGTGAGAAGTTCGGCTTCACCGGTAAAGCGGTTACGGAGAAGATCAGGGCGTGGCTTAAGAAGTAGTGCAACGCCGCGTTTCGCCGTGAAGCCTCAGAGAGCGCGAGCTCTCTGGGGCTTTTTTTGAGCGTGTTGTGAGAGCCGAGACTTCCGCGCGCTCCCGTTCATCCTCGCCAAAGGTGGGCCCGATTGATGTGGTCGCTATCACTGTTGTGACATGCCCAGAGATGCCGTACCTCATTGAATCTCTCTGAGAAAGCCGCTCGACCGTGTTTGTTTGGCGAAGCTCCGAACTCCTCCTCTACGAGATTCATGGATCTGAGGCTCCTCTCGTCATAAAAGCGCATCTTAACTAGCAGGGTTGTGCGGTAGTGTTTGTCTGTCGTGGTCTAAGGTGGACCGATGATAGAGCCTCGAATTCGACGCGCCTGTGCCGTGCTCGTGTTTCTGGTCTGGTGGAGCTGGCTCTCTATCGACGTAGTCCTGGCCGAAAAGCAGACCCTCGGTACCACAACAAACCCAGGTGATATCCAGTTAGTTGTCGATGATCTCGGAGCGGTTCGGTTTCGGAGCAACGACGCCGGTGTGGTCAATGATCAGTGGTTCTGGACAGGAACGGACCCGAGTAACGGTGTGATAATCGCTTTTAACGACGGAAGCGCGAAGAAGTACCGCTCCCGATTTTTTACCGCGGGAACAGTTGTCACACCGATAAGCAACACTCAAGTGGGGGGCACGGTGACCACCGTGTATCGTCTCGGAGGTTTGGAAACGGATCCGTTCGTAACGCAGACCGTCACCCTCGATAGCTCAAATAAACTTTATGATATTTCGTGGACTATTCAGATCCCGAGTGGGGGCGCGAGCGTTACTGGATTGCAGATGGCTCATGGGGGGGATACCTACCTCCTCGGTAACGACAACGGCTTTGGCTCGTGGAACGCCATCACGAATACAGTGAGTGTTCATCCCGATCTTTCACGGGGGGCAGGGGAGATCAATCTTATCGGAGTAACGCCACCACAGGCGCACGAGGCGAATTATTATGTGACGGTTCGCACTAATGGTAACTCTTTAGCGCTCTCCGATTCGATCGCGGTGAGTACCGTGGATATCGGCATGGCGCTCCAGTGGAATATCGGCTCGCTCGCCGCTGGCCGTTCGACCACGATTCATAGCACGGTCTCTGTAAGCACGACGGCAGCGACTCCGACCCCTACACCGGGGCCCGGTACACCTTCCGCCACCCCTACCTCATCACGAACCGCCACCCCAACGGCGACCTTCTCCGCCACACCGACCTTCTCTTCTACACCAACAGAGACCCCCACAACGACACCTACAAGCTCCCCCTCGAACACCTCAACCGCTCTCCCCACTGATACGCCCCAGTCCAGCCCCTCGAGCGCACCGACCGAAACATCTGTCGCGACGCGGACACCTACTCTGACGTTCACTCCTGTGGTGCCCGACTCCCCGACCAGCACGCCTACTGCCTCACCGACCGCTACCGTAGTGCCCGTGACACCGACGCCTACGCTTCCCTCATCTCCGACCGGGCCGCCAACCTTTAGTTCGACTCCCGAGCCTGAATCGGCGGCTATCGCGCCGCCGGTCTTCGATGAGCCACAGGGAGTGATCTCATCGGTGCGCCCCCTCGTCACAGGGAGGGCTCCAAGCAACTCAAAGGTACAGATATTCGTCGATGCGGTTGCCGTGGGGACCACCCGTGTTTCCGCTCAGGGGGCCTTCTCATACCACGTGGTTATTCCGCTGGCGGTCGGCTCTCACACCGTGAAGGGAAGAACGATCCTGTCCGATGGCTCCAAGAGCGTCTATTCAGCGCCTATCACGTTAGTGATCCGACGTGGGACGGTTCTCGATTTCGACGGCGATGGTCTGACCGACATTACGGGACATCAAATGACCGACTATTGGGTTGTGTCTCGAAGCCTTTTAACTGGCTCGGGTCCCTCTCCCTTGGTGCGGGTACCCGGAAGATATCCAGCGTCAGCGGACTACGATGGTGATGGAGTATGGGACTACGGAGCCGTTGGGGTGAATCACGGTGGATTGCGATGGAGCGCTCGGCTTAGTAGCGGAAGGTCATCCGAATCGCTGCTGTTTGGTAGGTCCGGCGATACCGTTATTGTGGGGTGCCGATTCGGAGACGCCGGCGAATACTCCCTCGCCGTTCTGAGAGGGCGCCGTTTAAGCTTCCGAACGTGGAGCGGTAGATCCCGAGGGAGCTTCTACGTAGACGCGGCGGACTTACGTAAGGTCGTGGGGTGTGCGGATGTCGATGGGGATGGGATCGATGAGTTCATCATATCGAATCGCGCTACCAGGACCATTGACCGAATCACCGCGGTAGATCGAACGGGCAAGCGTCGATATGTGACCAACCTCTCCAGGTTCACTCACGGGTTTATCGCTCGCGGTGAGAGTGATGAAATTCCGGTACTTGGCGCCATTCGCGGCGTCGGAAGGGACGCAAAATCATCCGAGCTTCGGGCTCTCCGCGGTACCTTTGAGTTCCCGCTATTGCTCCTTCCAAGCTCTCTCGATGTCTCCTCTGGTACCTTCAGGCGGAATGATGCCTCATCGGTGACCACCGGAATAACGTGGCAGAAGAGGGGGAGTCGTTCGGTCCTGCGCATGTTGGATGACGAGAACAGCCCGATTCCGGTCTTTCGGCTACCCCCTCGGTTCCGCTTGACGAAGCCCCAACACCACAGACGGGTCGCTGGATCTCGATAGAGCTGGTGATGGTTGGCAGAGGAGTCGCGTGAGGTTACGCGCATAAAAAAAGCGCAAGGGTAGGCTTGGACTACCTCATGCGCTCTTTAGAGAACAACAAATGTGCTCTAGTACTCTTTGTCGATCTCGTCGTCAGATACCTTTTCGCCGTTGATAGCGCGACGCAGGAGCTGACTTGGCTTGAACTTCACAACCCTGCGAGCGCGAAGGATGATCGTCTCACGAGTTTGAGGATTGCGTCCGCGACGAGCTGGCTTGGACTTCACCTCGTAGCAGCCAAATCCTGAAAGCATGACCTTGGCTTCTTTATCGAGAGCCTCTTTAATAAGCTCTACGTAGTCTTCCACGATGTCAGCGGCCTTCTGCTTGTCGATATCGATCGCAGCGTAGATAGCGTCAGCGAGGTCAGCTTTAGTTAAACAGTAACGTGTATTGCCCATATAGGAGCTCTCCCTGTTAAGGTATCGATCGGAATTCAATTAACGTACTAATCAAGCAATGACAAGTGGTTACACGCAAGTAGCCGAAATCGTGTCAATCGCCTGTACAGCTCTTCTGGTCGAGGGGTGCTCTAACTATCTGATATTACTTCTGTTGATGGGCTGGCCCGCTGCGAGCCAAAACCAAACAACGCTATGAAATCGATAGGTTGAACGCCCCGCTACGGTTCGTTTTCACGCCGTTCGTCAGATCGCTTCCTAGTACTAAGACGCTTCGAAGAGGGGGAAAAGATTCAATAACTTAGAAAATAAATTCCTCTATATCCCTGAATGCTGGTTTGCGGCGAGCGAACCCTCACTCAAGTTCAGGAAGGGGACTGAAGAGATTTTCCAAGTCAGCTTTCGCGAGCTTAAGCGTAGAGAGCCCATTCTCATTGACGAGCGCGTCGACGAGCTTCGATTTTCTCTCCTTGAGCGCCATGATCTTTTGCTCCACCGAATCTTCGGTAACCAATCGGTAGACCGATACGGTCTTGTTCTGACCGATACGGTGGGCTCGGTCGACGGCTTGGCTCTCCACCGCGGGATTCCACCATGGATCGTAGATGATTACGGTATCAGCCGCCATAAGGTTGAGACCGGCGCCTCCAGCTTTCAGACTGATGAGGAAGAGGCGCACGGAATCGTCTTGAGAGAATTGATCGATAAGCTCCTGACGATTGCGGGTCGCGCCATCGAGGTAGAGGTATTTCGTTTGTTGTTCGTCCAGCCACGAGCGAATGATGTTGAGCATCCCACGGAACTGGCTGAAGAGAAGGATCTTGCGACCGGATTCCAGGGCCTCCACCGTAAGGTCCTTGAGTAGGTTGAACTTTCCGGAATCGTATCCTTCCAGGTCTTCGAATGCCTCGATAGAGTTCGGATGGTTACAGACCTGTCGCAGGCGGAGGAGGGCAGCCAAGATGGAGACGCTGGCGCCGGCGACCCCCTTCTTCTTGATTGCGTCGAACACCTTCGGTCGAACCTCATTGAGGATCTGGGAGTACATCTGCCGCTGACTCGCGGTCATATCGACGTGAAGCACGGACTCTATCTTCGGTGGAAGCTCCTTTTCGACCTCAGCTTTCAGACGTCGCAAGATGAATGGACGGGTCTTTCCGTTGAGCAGTTGAGCTACCTGCACCGAGGTTCCACCCTCCAGGATTGGGCGCTCAATGTTCGCGCGGAAAAACTCATACGAGCCGAGATATCCCGGCATAAGGAAATCCATGATCGACCAGAGCTCCATCGGCCGATTCTCGGTCGGAGTTCCCGTAAGAGCGAGGCGATGACGGGCTCGAATAGCCTTTGCCGCTTTTGTCGTGGCGGCTTGAGGGTTTTTGATGTTCTGCGCCTCGTCTAACACGATATGCGAGAATTCATATCGTTCCAGGTCGTAGCGATCGACCCGCAAGAGCGCGTACGATGTGAGCACGATATCGGTTTCGGGGATCTGCGCGAAAAGCGCCTTACGCCCCGGTCCGTGCAACATTATGCAGCTCATGTCAGGAGTAAATTTTTTAATCTCGTAGCTCCAGTTGGTGATAACCGACGTGGGCGCGACGATGAGGATAGGTCTCTTCGCACTCTTCTTTTTTCCGCGCTTTTCTTTCAAGCTCTGGAAGAAGGCGAGGGTTTGCACTGTTTTTCCAAGACCCATCTCGTCGGCGAGGATGCCGCCGAGCTCAAATTCGTGAAGGAAGTTAAGCCAGCTCACGCCCTCTTCCTGATAGTGACGCAGCTTTCCAACAAAGCTCTTCGAGGGCTTAACTGGTTTAATCTCGGAGAAGGTGGAGAGCTTCTCATTGAGAGCCGCTAGTTTTCGGTCCAAAGAGATCGAGAAGCCCGTATCAGTGATTCGTCCAAGGCTTATCGCTTGAGCGAGTGAGAGTTTGGTCTTAATCGTGTTGCTTACGCGAGCGTTAGGATCGACCATACCCAGGATCGTTCGGAGGTGCGCCATGCTACCACCCGGAATTCGGGCATAGGCTCCGCTGTCAAGTCGAGTCCATCTGTCGTTGTCGCCACGCGCGTTCTTGAATACGGCGGAGAGGGGGAGGTTGGCGTTGTTTTGAACCACAGAGACATGGCAATCAAACCAGTCGATACTTCCGCCCATATTCTCTGAGGTGGTCGCGTTTTCGAGAGTATCGAGATCTTTCTTGGCGGAAGCGCCGGAGAGAGCCACGGCGATCTTAAGGTCCGCGAAGCGAATTCCTCTTTTCACAGACTCAAGAACGACCACCTTCCAGTCATCGCTGAGTTGTGTGTGCGTGTCATGGACAAAGTCGAGAGCGGCGTCTCCTTGAATAGAGTATCGCCGTGGCTCAGTTGTTGTCGAGAATCCAATGGAACCGAGGAGCGAGATCGCCTCTCGCTCTTTGTGTTTATTCCGAAGGTAGACCACGTTCGAGTTACTCGGTGGTATCGGATATTCGAAATCGAGCCCGGCCGAGATCTCGATGCTGCGATGGGAGGTGAAGTGGTCGGACGCGACATCTCTGCGCTCAAGGTGGATGACCGGTGCTGGATCTTTGATCTCGACGGTTGGTTGAAGATCGCTGTTGAGAATTCTGATTGAAGGGGTGGTCGAACCTTCGAGGTCCATGAGGAATTCAAGGATCGGACCTACTTGCGCGCGTCCGAGCATGAGGGATTGGTTGGAGCCGAAGATCGACGCTATTCGAGCGCCTTGGGGAGAGAGGCGGTAGATCCGATTGCCGACTAAGGTCCAAAACGGACCCGTTCCGAAGATATCCCGCGCTTTCTCCACTTGGAGCCCACCCTCGCTCGGAGGAGTAATCCAGTGCATCGAGATCTCAAGGGTCGTTGGCTTCCAGGCGAGGCTGATGTTCGCCGACAACGGCTCATGGCTGAGGGTGATAGGCTGAAGATTATTGATCTCCAGAACCGTATCAAATTCCTCAATAAGACCGAGGACCAGCTCAATGCCCTTGCTTGAGTTGATGTACCACAGTCTCGTTCCTTCGTCCCATGATCCCTCGTCCTCCAGCACCTGAAGAAGGAGGTTGTCGAGAGCTCGGGTCGAGGTAGGTCGGAAGCCATCAAAGATAGTCGGTTCCTGTTCCTGCTCATCAAAGAGGACCTTCATGCCGAGTCGGTCGCTGTTGAGATCGAGGACGAGGGCTACTTGTGGGGTGATGGCGGTTGTAGACCCGTGTTGGCCTGAAAGGTCGGGCGCCGCAGCCTGAGCGTCCAGCGTTTGTACCTCACGGAGTGCTTGAGCTATATCGCCCGGTGAGGATGAGTTAACGCGAAAGGTTGACTCTCTCTCCTCAAAGCCGCCCCGCGGCTCGAAGAATTCGAGCTCTGCCGCGCGCCATAAGAGCGCTACCGCGTGCGCGCACCACTGCTCTTGGAGGTCTTCACGGGTACAACAGGTACAGGTTGCCTCCACTTCGTGCGAGGAAACTACGTGAAGGGAGACCGAATGCGTGATTGTCTCATCCTCTCGGACGATGCCCGAGATGACGTGGTTGCTCGAACTGCACTCTCCCACCATGTCTTGAGATGCCCATCCTATTCCACGCTCCACAACGGAGAACGGAGCGAGTTTTTTGAGGTGACTAAGGATTTTGGACTTTGAAGAGGGGTGCGAGCCGATCATCCGGATAGGGTAGCATACCCACGGGGCTTTAGGCAGAGGGGGCGGGCGAAATGTGGTATAGGGAGTTCTCTCAATCGGAGAGTGCCAAAGGACGCGTACATACCCTGTTCGAGGGACTCAGATCCGCGGGGTTGGGGTGGAACGGCTAGTTCGCCCACTCCCCCTGCGCGCGTTTAGGAGTGTGCCCCTTCGCCGTAAGGTGGCGGGCAGGCGCACGACAGGAGAACGATCAGGTCGCCGGCTGGAATATCCGATTTTTCTTAAAGAATTACTTCCGTTTATCCCCTCGCCGCTATAGCATGCCGTCCATGGAAAAGCAGTGTTCGTTCCCACGCGAAAAGATGAAGATCCTCCTCTTGGAGGGGGTGCATCAGGCCTCTGTCGACCGGTTCCTTCAGGCCGGGTATCACCCAGAACTCGTGAAGCGCGCTCTCAGTGAGGAAGATCTCCTCCGAGTGATTCCTGACGTTCACATCCTTGGCATTCGCTCGAAGACTCAAGTAACCAAAAAGGTACTGGAAGCGGCAGACAGCCTCCTTGCGGTTGGATGCTTTTGTATCGGTACGGATCAGGTAGATCTCACCGCCGCCGCTCTTCGCGGTGTTCCGGTCTATAACGCGCCGTTCAGTAACACCCGAAGCGTAGCGGAGCTCGCTATGGCTGAGATGGTGATGTTAGCTCGCCGTGCGGCGCATAAGAGCCAGCTGCTTCATCGAGGCGTATGGGAGAAGTCCGCGGAGGGATGTGTCGAGGTTCGAAACAAGACCGTAGGTCTGATCGGGTATGGGCACATCGGACCACAGGTAGGATTGCTAGCCGAGTCCTTCGGAATGAAGGTGTACTACTACGACGTCATCGGAAAACTTCCGTTCGGTAACGCGACCCCCGTGAACTCTCTCGAAGAGTTGCTGAGAGCCTCTGATTTCGTATCGCTCCACGTTCCCGAAACGCCGGAGACGAGGAACATGATCGGCGCTCGCGAGCTAGGCTTGATGAAGAAGGGCTCATTCCTGCTCAATCTGAGCCGCGGAAAGGTCGTTGATCTCGAGGCGGTAAGGAGCGCTTTGCAGAAGGGAGCGCTGGGTGGCGCGGCGATCGACGTGTTTCCAGAGGAGCCCGCGTCCAACGACGAAGCGTTCTCTTCGCCAGTTATGGGGCTCGATAATGTGATTCTGACCCCTCATATAGGCGGGAGCACCATCGAGGCGCAGCGAAACATCGGACTTGAGGTCGCTAACACCCTACTCAAATTTATTGAGGTTGGGAGCACAACCGGCTCGGTAAACTTCCCGCAGGTTGAGTTGCCTATCGTTCGAGATAGCCACCGGATCCTTAATATTCATCGAAATGTGCCGGGCGTCTTGAGCTCAATCAATACGATCATCGCTCAGATGGGAGGAAATATCCAAGCGCAGTACCTCAATACTCTCGGAGATGTTGGCTATCTGATCATCGACGTGGACCGCACGATCTCTCAAGCGGTTAAGAGCAAGATCGACGAGCTCTCGTCGAGTATTAAGACCCGACTTCTCTTCTAACTATCGCATCGGTATGAAAACGGCAGTAATTGGTGGTGGAATCGCCGGACTCGTGGCTACGTATGAGCTTGTGAAGGCTGGCTATCGGCCTGTGGTCATCGAACCGGGGGCGTTTGGTGGCATGATACGAACGTTATCGCTTGATGGCTTTACGCTGGAACAGGGGCCCAACGTTCTTGTTGAGCGTGCCGCGATGGCCGAGTTGCTCTCTGACCTTGGCATTAAGGATAAGGTTCGGTATCCGGCCATCAATCCGTATGGTCAGTTCGTGTGGTGTCGTGGTCGTCCGATGAAGGTCCCGAGCGGACTGCTTGAGTTCCTCGCGAGTCCGCTCTTTTCGTGGAGCACCAAGCTCGCTCTTCCGTATCGACTGTGTAAGAGGGGATTGCTAAAGCCAAAGGCTGAGGATCTCTCCGTTCTCGCGTTTTTCACCCCCCTTTTAGGGGAGCGCTCCGTCCGTGACGTTCTAGACCCGGTGCTCAAGGGTATTTACGGTGGTGATGTTGAGGAGCTCAGCGCGCGAATGATTTTCCCCGGTTTGTGGGAAGCAGCCGCGCAAGGATTATCGTTAATTGGATATATGCGACGCCGACCGCGGGGCGCGCGCCCCTCGATTATGGTACTAGAGGGCGGAACGCACGTAGTTGTGAGCGCGCTCGCTGAGCGGATTCGAGGCCGAGCTGACAAGATTGAGGCGCGTGTTGAGCGAATCGAACGACTCACGGGCAGGGGCTATCGGTTGGTGTGTTCGGATGGATCTTCTGTTGATGTAGACGCGTGTGTTGTCACGCCAGCGGGAGCTCCCCTCGCATCGATGCTCGCGAGCATAGATTGCGATCTTGCGTCGACCGTGAGGAAGCAGGAGTACGCTTCTCTCGGAGTGGTGCATCTGTCTGTGCCGCGAAAAGAGGCTTTGATTACGGACGCCTTCGGAGTGCTGTTCCGGGCCGGAATGCCGAACGATCTCTTGGGAGTGATGTTCAATTCGCAGATCTTTCCGCACGTGGCACCGCCGGACAAGCACGTCCTCACGGCCATCGTCGGGGGAGCCCAAGCTCGAACGAAGGAGTTCAATGAGCGAGAGCTGCGAGAGCGATTGCCAGGGCAGCTCGCGGAACTGCTCGGTGTATCAGAGGTTGAATTTCTGTGTCTGACCTCGTGGCGAGACGCGGTGCCCCAACTGAAGGTGGGGCACCACCACGTGATTGCGACGCTCGACAGGGTTGAGTTGGCGAACCCAGGGCTCGTTTTCGCTGGAGTTGATCGCGGTGGCGTCGGGGTGACCGACCGGGTGCGAATCGCGCGTGAAGCCGTTCAGCGTGTGTGTAAACAGGTCTCGGAAGTAAAAAGCGTAGCGTAAGGAGTGTGGCATGGATAAGAGAGCGTGTGAATTCGGATGTCGTGGCTCCAAGGATAAGATAGGGGTTCTCATCGCGCAGCTCGGCACTCCAGAGGCCCCCACCGCGAAGGCTGTTCGGCCCTATCTCCGTCAATTCCTCTCCGATCGGCGTGTTATCGAGGTGAACCGTATCTTGTGGTGGATTCTTCTCAACTGCGTCATTCTCGTCACTCGCCCAAAACGGTCGGCGCGCCTCTACGCTCGTATTTGGGGGAAGGATGGTTCGCCGCTGCTCACCACGACCAAGAAGCAAGCCGAGGGCGTCGAAAAAAGATTGCGGGCGAAGTATCCCAACATCGAGGTCGCTTACGGAATGCGGTACGGCAACCCGAGCTTGGAGAGTGGAATCGACAAGCTAATTGAGAGGGGATGCTCAAAGATCCTCCTCTTCCCGATGTATCCTCAATATTCCGCGGCGACGACCGCGTCCACGTACGACGCGGTGTGGCCGCACCTTCTCAAGCGACGTTGGGTTCCAACCCTTCGCGTCGCTGAGCCGTACTTTGCCCATCCGAAGTATGTCGATGCGCTCGCTACGACCATCAATGAGCATGTCGCGGGTATGTCCTTTAAGCCAGAGCGTTTGGTGCTCTCGTATCACGGCATTCCTGAGAAGTACGTGTCTAAGGGGGATCCCTACTGTTGTCAGTGCGTAGAGACAACGGGCCAGCTTCTTCCCAAGCTATCGTTGCCACGCGATATGGTTATTCATACCTTTCAGTCTCGTTTCGGTCGGGATCCGTGGCTTAGTCCCTACACTGATGAGACGCTTGAGGAACTCGGCCATTCAGGTGTTAGAAAGATCGCCATCTGCGCGCCTGGGTTTACGGCTGATTGTCTCGAGACGCTCGACGAGTTGGGAAATGAGGGGCACGAGCAGTTCACAGAGGCAGGGGGGGAGGAGATCTCGGTAGTGCCCTGTTTGAACGATCATCCGGTGTGGCTCGATGGAATGACCGAGATTATCCGTGAGGAGCTTGGTAGTTGGCTGGATGGCCAAGCGCGACAAGCAAGCGATTGCGCTATTTCGTGTCCTCTCAAGAATGTCGCCTGACTGTGGGGAGATAAAACCCTCTAGTAGTCTCAGTTTTGGATTCCCCACGTGAACGTGCTCGTAAACGTCCCCGAAAAGTTTGGTTTTTTGTTACGGGTACGTTTACGTTCACGTGTGGTTTCGGCTCGCTTCCCTTAGAAAGCCTGGGTGTTCCCGATGCCATTTATGCGCTAGGGTAGGGGGCATGAAAAAGCTCATTCAGCTCCTCGTTGGGTGCACTATCAGCGCGGCCATGATGTACATGGCCTTTAAAGACCTCGACACAGCGCAGCTCAAAGACAACATCACCAAGATTGAATGGTGGCCAGTGCTTCCCTGTTTAGCGGTGTTTTCGGCTCACTATTATTTGCGTGCCTTGCGGTGGCGATTTCTCCTTCCTAGTCCCAAGGGGGAGGCTCCAGCTCTCCGAAAACTTTTCGACTCGATGATGCTGGGTAATTTATGCACCTACCTTTTGCCTTTTCGTCTAGGGGAATTCATTCGCCCCCTCGTTCTCTCCCGGTGGTCGGAATATAGCTTCGCGTCATCCTTCATCTCGGTTGTTATCGAGCGCTTCTTCGATCTTTCCGCGGTTCTTATATCGTTTGCTGTTGTTGTGCCTATGCTGCCGGAGCTTCCAGGATGGGCGACCCTCGGGGCCTACTCCCTAGGTACTTTGGCCGTTTGCCTCCTGATGTTTCTGGTTTGCGGATGTCTCTTCCCCGCATTCATTCGCTCATTAGTGTCGGTCGGTGTGAAGCCACTCCCGGATGGTGTAGGTACCTTCATCACCCGCTTTTCAGGAGATCTCCTTGAGGGTGCCGCGGTTATTAAGACACCAGCCCGCCTTTTCGCCATAGTTGCGCTTACGGTTTTAGTGTGGACGACATCGTTCCTTCAATTTTACTCCCTCCTGTTCATGTTTCCTCACGAGCAACAGTCGTTTCTCTTAAGTGTGACGATCTGCGTATTCGTTTCCCTCGCGGTAGCGTTGCCATCGGCGCCGGGATTTGTGGGCGTGTTTCAGATGGGATGCGTCGCCGCGGCGGCGCTCTTTGCGTATCCGCTCGCCTCAGCGCAGCTTTATTCGATCATCATTCACATCGTGAGCTTCTTGGTGGTGGTTGTAGTCGGGTTTTGGATCCTCGCGATTCACGACCTTACCCTTTTTGAACTCAAGCGAGCTGCTGAGAAAGATTCGTAGGGCATACGCGGAGCCCCTGCTCATTGATTGCGCACCAGTAGGTATCGGGTTGCCCTGTGTAGCGACGATCTCCCATCGGAAGGGGGGCTAAGTGGGTTAAAGAAGGAAACGGCATACCTCTTGCCCGTGGTAGGCCGTGGGCGGCTTGTACACGGAAAGTTCATAGGGAAGTCCACTCTTTCGCGAAGGTTGCAGTATGCGAATTACCACCACACACATCCTGCTGGCGTTTGGTTTCGGTCTTGGACTGACTATCGTCTTGAGCTTTCCAGCCGGTTCGAGTGGAGCTGTACGGTCGGAGCGCGAGGACTCGGCACCCCGAACAACCGTCGCTCGATTCAACGAGCCTGACATCGGCGGCACCTCTCATATCATTATCGATAAATCAAAGCACTCACTGACGGTGCTTCGAGATGGGGAGACACCGGTCGTACTCAGAGCACAGGGGGCCTACGCTATGAAGCCGGGCGTCTTCGAGGTCTCCCGCAAAGAGGAAAATCCGTTGTGGCAGGCGCCTCCCACCTACTTCCTTCGTCGAGGACTCGCGGTGCCTGCGGAGGGCAGCTCTGAACGCTCTATGCGAGGGGCTCTTGGCGCTCAAGCTCTTTTCCTTACACAGAACATCGCAATTCACTCCGGTCCGATCTGGAACGATGATGTTGGCGGGGTGAAGCTTTCACGCGCGGATATGGCGCTTCTCTTCAAAGCAATCGGTGTAGGTACTAAGGTAGAGGTTCGGTAGGGAAGGGAAGCACATCCCCTTCCCGTTGAGAACGTGGATCTGGGGTTGCTCTTGAATTTTAAGAGGAATATTCGCTGACGATGACGGATACGTGTGACGCGGGACGATAACCG
>JAIXPR010000231.1 GCA_027486155.1 Pseudomonadota bacterium
CTTGGGAACGTCAGAAAATTCGGGAGTAGAGATATACGCTCCATGTCCTTGGACCGCGGTAAGTAATCGGCCATGGGGCACGCTAAAGAACGAGGCGACCGAGAGCTCCCCCTCATGCACATACCCAACCAGAGGTCCGTACCCGACATGACCTCCCCGTTGACCGAAGAAACGTTTACAGGAGGTGGTCCCATCGAGGGGATCCACAAGGAAATAACTACCCGCTGAATTGATCAGACCATGAGAGCTCTCATCCTCCTCAGCAACCACCGGATGACCCGCTGGCAGCTTAGAGAGGACCCGCCGCTGACTCTCCAGGTCGAGATTCATGACCAGGGTACTATCGGCCTTCACCGTCACTTCGAGAGCTGCTCCGGTTCGTCCCGCCTCATCGATGTAATGACCAGCCTCCAACACCGCGGCCTCTACGGTCTGGACGATTGAATTCAAGGGACTAGTGAGAAATGGGTCACTTTTCATGACCGCAGTGTAGTCCTTTCCGTCCCCCTTTGCCACGTCCCCTATCCCCCTGTAATCCCCCGTCTGGCGACCTTATACCCTTATGCCGTACACTGAGGACGCATGACGAAGGATGTAGCGGACCTCTTCGCCGAGGCCCGCCCCGACAAAAAGGTAGCCAAACTCGCCCTTGGGTCGATCGTGACCGAGTACCTGAAGTTCTACGCCGAGGGACGGGGCCACACGGCGCGAGCCAAGCAGCTGGACACGGATAAGTTCCTCGAATTCTTAAAGCGCTTCAAGCGAAGGAAAGAGATAGATGACCTGACCGTGGAGGACTGGGACTTCTCGGCGACACAACGATTCATCGATGAGGCCCTCCGAATCGGAGAAGCCCCAGCTACGGTCGCTCGTCGACTCGCCACCCTGAAACACATGGGCCGTGTTCTCGCCGAGCGCATTCCCGGTTTTGTGAACCCAGCTCGAGATGTCAAACCGCCCAAGCTCCAAGCGCGACGTCCCAAATCGATACACGCCGGTGAGGTGGATGAGGTCAAAGCCAAAGCCGAGTCGGCGCGGGTGGAAAAGAACACCTTTAACCGGTTACGAAATGAAACCCTACTGCGACTCCTCCTTGATACCGGACTGCGCGCAGAGGAGATACGAACCATCAAGATGAACCAGCTCAGCGACAAGCTGGAGTGGATCCGCCAGGTGCGAACCAAGGGCCGAAACTTCCGAGATGTGTACATCACATCAGAGATGCGTCAGCCACTGCGCCTCTACCTTACGGAACGAGAAAAAGAGTTGGCGCGTTTCTTTCCGAAGCTGAACGCGTCGGTAGATGCTTCACTTCCACTCTTCATCAGCTCCTACGGGGCATCCGCGGCGGACCTCAAGAGTTTCGAGTTAAGCCCGAAGAGCGTCTGGCGAGCGATCCGCTCATTCTCAGTTGATACGAAGCTTCACCCGCATCTTCTCCGCCATACCTACGCGACCAATCTTCTGAATGACTCTCGAGATATTCGCCTCGTCGCCCAAGCGCTGGGACACAGCGATGTCCGCATCACGATGCGATATACCGAACGAGGCAACGAGGAGGTCGCTGAGGCACTTGAGAAGGTACGAAAAAACGAACGGTCATCGAGGTGATGTTACGTAGCCGCGCCGATGCCCGAACTGAGCGCGGGTGACCCGGGCGAGACGAATTACGATTCCGTTATAAACGTGAACCGATAACCGTCGACGGTTCCCGTGCTCCGTCACACGTCCCCGTCATCGTCGACGACGACTCCCAAGAAGGCCCGTTCGCTGTGCCTTAGTCTGGAGTTTCAGGGTAATTATCCCAACTACATGGAGAGCCGTCAGTATATGAGGGGATCTATCAGTGACTACCCCAAAATAACGGTGTATCATGCCTTCCCATGACACTCGATCCACTCCTTGTTCGTTCCCTCGCTAAGAAGTTCCATACCCCTCTCTACGTTTTTGAGGAATCTGTCGTTCGCAAGCGATGTCGCGAATTGAAGGCAGCCATCACCTATCCCAACACCGTGATCCGCTACGCCTGCAAAGCGCTCACCCTGCGAGCGATACTCTCGATTGTAAAGGATGAGGGGATCTGGATCGACGCGTCCTCTCTCAATGAGGCGAAGCGAGCGCTGCTCGCGGGGTTTGAGCCTCACCAGATCGCCTACACCGGCGAAAGCGCTTCAGCGGGGGTGTTCAGCGAGCTTCTCAACATGCAGGTGACGATAAACTGCAGTTCGCTCGACCAGATGCGCATCCTTGGTCAGGTTCAGCGGGGCGCGAAGCTCTCGGTGCGAATCAACCCTGGAGAGGGGCACGGCGCGAACAACAAGGTGAACACCGGTGGCCCCGCTAGCAAACACGGCATCTATGTGGATCAGCTCGATGAGGTGCGCGCCATCATCAAAGAGTTTGATCTGAAGCTGGATGGAATCCACGCCCATATCGGCTCTGGAACGGACCTCGCGCACTGGCTACGGATTAAGGACCTGACCCTCGACATCGCTCGACAGTTCGAGGATCTCTCCTTCGTCAATTTAGGTGGTGGACTTCCGGTTGTGTATAACCCAGAGACCGACCAGCCGATGCCACTCAACGAGTGGGGAGAGCGGCTCACCGACAGCTTCGAGGGATTCTCGAAGGAGTACGGCAAACCGATTCAACTCCAGATCGAACCGGGACGCTACATCGTCGCGGAGTGTGGTCATCTCATCGCTGAGGTGCAAAACGTTAAGCGGACGCCGACCTACAACTTTGCGCTCCTGAATACCGGCTTTAATCACAACCCCCGTCCGGCGATGTACGGAAGCTATCACCCCCTCACGCTCGTCGCGGGAGATGCTCGTGAGCTAACCGGCTCGAAGGAATACGTTATCGGAGGGTACCTGTGTGAGTCAGGCGATATCTTCACCCGCGGAGAGGATGGCGAGCTTCGTCCTCGAACGTTTCCCGAGATAAAGGTCGGCGATCTTATGGTCATGGGAATGGTTGGCGCGTACAGCCACGCAATGAAGAGTGAGTACAACTCGATGAACCTTCCCGCGTCGGTACTCCTGCAAACTAACGGAACAGCGAAGGTGGTAGAGCGTCGAGGTAACCTTGAGGACGTCATGCGGAGAGAGGTCGAAGCTTCCTAACCTAGCCTGGACACCAGCGCATCCGCCGCGCGATGCAGGCCGGGCGCGGTGTGGAATGGGGAACTTGCCCTCTTGATAGAGAAAATGTCAGGCGCGGCGTTACCGCGCGCGGTGAGAGGTGACCGCGCTTTTTGCGGGGGCTCGAGACCTCAATCTCCACACCTCTTCGTAGGCCTCCTGCAATTTCTGAAAGGCCCTGATCTGAGAGAGCTTCTGTTCAGGGGTCGCCTCTTTCGCCGCGTGCTTATCCGGATGA
>JAIXPR010000093.1 GCA_027486155.1 Pseudomonadota bacterium
CTCGCTCAGTGATGGAACGCTCTACGTTCAGTGCAACGGACACGACCTCTCTTCGCTGCTCGTGGAGCGACGACTTAGAGGGAATACGTGAGGAAGGAAGCGGTCAAAGGCTCGGACGAACGCCCACTACTTCATCCGGTTCGGGTTGGTGATCAAGTTTTTGGGAATGAGGATCTTCGAGCCGGGGGTGAGTTTCGCGTCCTCGGGGAGTCCGTTTTTCTTCGCCACGTCGGCAGCGGTCGTTGATTTGGAGGTGTACCACTGCGCAATCGACTGAATGGTCTCCGTCTTTGATGTGACGGTGTGTATGAGATCCCCCTGACCATCGCGGGGCGCCATCTCCTTTGCCTCTTTGAGCGCCTGCTGGTCGAAGTTGAGAGGCTCTTTTGAGGTGCTCGTTGATAAAGCCTCGGTGTCTACGGTTGGCTTCTTTTTAGCGACGTGTCGCTTCGGCGGGATAGGGGTCGGCACGAAGACCGGGCGAAGGGCGACCTGTGTTCCCGGGCTGGACTGCGGGCCAAGAAACTCTCTTCTGCCGAATATCTCAAATGCTCCACCGTTGGTCCGCTCTAATCGCTGGATATCCCGGTACCTATCCCTATCGACCGCAAACGGCCCGATAATTATCCACTCCCTGCGTGTGTCCTTGGTGCGCGCAAAGCGAGAGCGGGGCGCCGGTTTCGCAAGGTACTCTTCGGGCCCTGCGGTGTAGTAGAAATGAGCCTCGAGGTCATCCTCACTATCCCCCTTAAGCTCTATTCCCTGCGGAGCTCCACGCTCCTTCATGAAGTTGTACAGATACACACTCTGCTCCATCTCTCGAGCGAGGAAGAGGTTCGCGCCCGTAAAGGCGTTGTCCTCACTGACGGGCATCACCCCCTGATTCAGGAGGGGAGAGAACTTTGAGGTGCTCGTTGAGCACGCCATAAGTACGGTTACGTAGCTTGCGAGCGCTGCGGCGGCAAGGCCTCGGAATATTCGGCGATGGGGAATTGAGTGATAGGGTGCCATGGTTCGAGTTGTGTAAAAGCGAGAGGGCAGGGTCAAAACCCGGCTTGTACCCAGTTATATGTAACAGAGGTAGAGTGTCCCTAGGGTTGGTCGGTCGTCAATACCAATAACGCACCTCTCGGTTGCGTGAAGGGCGATCGTTTTCCTGATTTCTGATGTAATGTCAGTTGCTTGTAAATGCCCCATCCCGGTCCTAGATCGGATGGTGTGGACCGCTCAAGCTCAGCAGTAAGGGTGCCGATACTACCAAGAGGTGGGGGGAGACGCCCCCCGCAAAGGTGTTCATGAAGATAGTTTCCCTTAGCCCCGGGCTCACCGAGATTCTCTACGCGCTTCACGACGGCACGAAGGTGTGTGGGGTTACCCACCTCTGTCCCCGCGCTCCGGGTGAGTGGAATCCACCGATAGTTACCCGGCCCGCAGCTCCAGCGGCGTCTGGGAATTTTGAGAGAGATAAGCTGCAAGCTGGACTCTCAGCTATTACGGTCGATCTTGAAAAGCTTCGAGAGGTCGCACCGTCCACGATCGTGACCACGGTCGTCTCGGATAGTCCCGATAATTTCTGTGGCTTTGCGCAGGGGTACTTCCTGCAACACTGGATGTCAAAGATACGGGTGCGTTCCTTCGATATCGCGAGCCTTGATGAGCTGCTCTCGGCGTACGTCGAGGTCGGTGTTACGATCGGTATGGGCCCGGCTGGGCGGGACTGCGCCCAAAGGATCAAGTCCCAACTCCTCGACTGGGGGAGGAACCTCTACGATCGTCTCCGCAATAAGAAGACCGTGGTGCTTTCGAGCGTTCAACCGCTGGAGGTCGCGGGGTGTTGGGTGCCCGACATTATCAAGCTCGTGTCGGGTCGTCCTATGAATCCCGATCTTGCGAAGGTTAGCAATCCGACTACCTGGGAAGCGATAGCCGAGTTTGGTCCTGACGTGGTCTTGGTCGCGCCACGGGGTAAGAGCGTTGAGGAGAGCGTTCGGTATCTCCGCGCGCTTGAGGATGTTCCCCAATGGGACTCCCTTCCGGCGGTCAAGCGGGGTGAGGTCGTGTTCTCGGATGGCATCCGCCTCTATCAGGCGGGGGCGAAATTGCTTGAGGGCGCAGGTATCCTCGTCTCCGCAATGGCAGGGCTAGATGCCGGATATATCACGAAAAGAGATGAGTTTCATCGCCTCCGCTTTGTGGAGCTTCATCGGCATCGCTTCATGTGATAGCCTCCCGGCATGACAGCCGCCCCCACCAGATCAGACTCACCGTGGATCTTCGTCGCTGGAGAATTCAATCCGCAGGTTCGGGATGCCCTCGCGCAGCGAGTGGCCGAGCTTCGCGCAGCCGGAAAGTTCAGCGAGGCCGATGAGCGCCACATCGCGCAGCTCTCGTTTTCCATTACGCGGGATGGGTTTGCTGCCACTCCTGAGCGCGTCGAGTTGCTGCGGCGACTCTGCCAGCTCTACTCCGCTGATGTTCGTCCGTCGGCTCCAACCTCACACCGGAAATTCATCGGACCCTTTATCGTTTTGGGTAAGAAGCTCATACAACCGATCGTGAATGCGGTCTTCGGACCAGCGCTCCGAAATCAGCGCGAGTTTAACGCCGCTGTTGTCGCGCTCCTGACCGACCTAAGTAACGAGGGGCGGCGGTAGAAAACGCCTGGCTCAAAGCGGTTCGAGGCTAACCAGCAGCTCGCCTGCCTGCACTATCGTGCCAACCTGAACGGGAAGCTTGAGGATCGTACCCCGCGTCGTCGCTCGGATTGGATGCTCCATCTTCATCGAATCAAGCACGAGAAGCGTGTCCCCCTGTTCCACCGAATCACCCTCCTTCACAACGACCGCGGCGACCTTCCCCGGAATGGAGGAACGGATCTCGTTCGCTGAGTGGCTCGATGTGCTACCTGAGCGCTCACCGATGGCCTGCTGGTGAAGCAGTATCGTGCCGTGGTCGGTGTGGACCCAGAGATCGTTGCCATCTCGGTAGAGAGAGAGAGGTGATGGAGCGGCCCCATTGAGGGAGTATGAGGCCTGTGTCATCGATCCCGAACGGAAGGGGCCCTCCGTGAAAACAACGGAGTGGTCTATCCCCCCTACGGTGACCACGAAAGCTCCATTCTCCCGCTTTGTAACGCTCGTGAGCGAGCGTCCGAAAGCTACGCTCCTCCAGGGATAGGAGAGATGCGCGTCCGGAGCGCTCACAGATAACCACGGGCCTTCAGCTGGCCACGCGAATTGCGGGACGGCGCAGCGCACGGCGGCCGCGATAACGTGAGCGTTCTGGACGAGGCGTTCGGTATCCTCTGGAGAGGGGAGGAGGCTCTTGGTGCCCTGCACGGTGTGGTGAAGGGCTCTGAACTCCGGCGTTCGGAGGAGGTGAAGAAGGAGGGTTCGATTATTTCGAACGCCACTCAATCGTGACCGAGAGAGGGTGTCGTCGAGCGCCTCGATCGCGCGTTCTCGGGAGGGGGCGTACGCGATGACCTTTCCGATGAGCGAGTCGTAGTAGTGACTCACCTCGGAGCACGGCTCAACCCCGCGATCGACCCGAACCATAGCGCCGAACGAACGGGGTTGCGGCACCTCGATATCAAGAACGACGCCGGTCGCCGTTGTAAAACGATCGGTGAACTCCTCCGCGCACCACCTCGCCTCGATCGCGTGACCTTGAGGCTGCGGTGTCCCGGTGACGCCGCACGCCGGAAGGGTCTCGCCCGCGGCGATACGGAGTTGGAGCTCTACAAGGTCTAACCCGGTAACGAGCTCGGTCACGGGGTGCTCGACCTGTAGTCGGGTATTGACCTCAAGGAAGTACGGAGAGCTATCCTGCCCGTAGAGGAACTCTACAGTTCCGAGATTCGTATACCCCGCGGCTCGGGCGAGGTTGGTTGCCGCGTCGAGAAGTTTTGCCTCGCTCCCAGGCGCCAGGTTCGTCGCCGGGGCCTCCTCGATGATCTTTTGATTGCTTCGTTGCAGCGAGCAATCGCGCGTGCCTAACGCCACCACGTTGCCGTGGGTGTCCGCCGCGATCTGCACCTCGACATGCCGAGCGGGGGTTATGCACTTCTCGACGAACACCTCATCACTTCCGAAGGCCTTAAGAGATTCGCGCTGCGCGCTGTCGAGCTCCATCGAGATGTCGCTATCCGGATTGATGAAACGCATCCCCCGACCACCACCTCCCGCCGCCGCCTTCAGAATCAGCGGGAATCCAACCTTTGTCCCGAATTCGCCTATGGCACGCGCTTTATCGGCGGTTGAGCCGGGAGGAAGTATGAGGGTTGGAGATGTTGGCGTGTTCGCCTGGCGGGCGAGCTCCTTCGCGGCTGTTTTACTTCCGAGCTTTCGAATCGTTTCGCTCGATGGTCCAATCCATGTAAGTCCGGCGTCACGCACCGCGGCGGCGAAATCCGGATTCTCCGATAAGAAGCCATATCCCGGATGTACGCTGTCAGCTCGCGAGCGTTTCGCGGCATCGAGGATTTTCTCGATCGAAAGATATGATTCGGGAGTGCCGATCGGTTCAGCGAAGGTCGCCTCACGAACGTGCGGCGCGTGAGCGTCGACCTCGGTGTACACCGCCACGGTCTCGATGCCGAGTCGGGTGCATGTGCGGATTATCCTGCGAGCGATCTCCCCTCGATTCGCGATCAGTACTCTGGCTATCGGGCGCGCGTCCGTCATGAGATTCACTTACATCCTAAAGGTGCCGAAGACCCGATGCTCTTGTGGGGTATCGAGGTCCGCGAGTGAGAGCGCAAGCGCCAGGGCACCCCGCGTTTCGTTCGGGGTAATGATTCCATCGTCCCAGAGGCGAGCTGTCGCGTAGAGTGAGGTCGTCTGCTCCTGATAGTTCCCCTTGATCTTCTCGTGGTAGGCGGCGAGCGCCGCCTCATCCACCGCCTCGCCACGTCCGGTCGCGCTGTCACGTCGAACCTGGGTGAGTACGCTCGCGGCTTGGTCCGGTCCCATAACGCCGATGCGGGATTGCGGCCAGCTCCACAAGAATCGCGGTTGATACGCCCGTCCGCACATCGCGTAGTTTCCAGCGCCGTAGGAGTTGCCAACGATGACGGTGTACTTCGGAACGGAGGCGCAGGCGACGGCGGTGACGAGCTTCGCTCCATCCTTCGCGATCCCTTTGTGCTCGTACTCCTTGCCGACCATAAAGCCGACGATGTTTTGGAAGAAGACGAGTGGAACGCGGCGCTGCTCACAGAGCTGGATGAAGTGCGCCGCTTTGAGCGCGCTCTCCGAAAAGAGGATGCCGTCGTTCGCGATAATCCCCACCGTGTATCCATCGATGCGGGCGAAGCCGCAGATGATAGTCTCTCCGTACGTCGCTTTGAACTCCTCAAGCTCGCTGTCGTCGATGATCCGCGCTAGGATCTCGCGAATAGGGAAATACTGCTTCGGGTCCGCGGGGATAAGCCCTGGGATATCATTCGCGTCGAGACGAGGGGGGAGTGGAGCGCTCCGCGTGAGCCGCTTCGGTGTGATGTTGCCCAAGGTCGAAACGCTCTTTCGGGCCATC
>JAIXPR010000132.1 GCA_027486155.1 Pseudomonadota bacterium
CAATCTATCTCCGGTTGAACGCGTAGACCCTCACTTTACGCTCAAGGGAAGGTCGGTTTGTTTCGATCCTACGTTTGGGATTGGCTACAGACATGAGTAAATCGTTACAACCAGACACCGAACTTCTCGAAAGTTTCGTCGATGACGCGACCGAAGCGCTTCAAGCGTTTGAGATAGCTGTGTCTGCACTTCGCTCGAGACGATCGCAAGAAACGTTGCAGGAGCTTTTTTGTATCGCCCACAACCTCAAGGGTGCCTCCATGTGTATCGGGATCGAGTCGTTTGCCGACTTCGTGCATGAGGTGGAGGATGTCATCCAGTGCCTGATCAATGGGGCGATTGCGAAGGACGAGCGCGTTGTTGAGGTACTTCTCGCGGTGCAGCAGTGCATGATGACATGGGTGCGCGGGCTGATTTCAAATCCCTCGCATGTTCCGCCTACGGAGAGCCTACGACAAGACCTGCTCTCTTTAAGACGGGGAGAGTCCGCTCTCGGAGGTGAGATGCCGCGGACCATCGATGAGTCTATTCAAGAGAGTAAAGTTGATGAAAGCGCGGACGAGGAGGATCTTGAGGCCCTCTTTGAAATGCACAGAAAGATCTATGAAGAAGGACAGCGGGCTCGCGTTGAGAGCGCCGTGGCGAACTCAAAAAGCGCTGACGGAGGGGCTTTGCCTCAATTGACGGAGCCGGACGGCCTCCCAGCGGCTAAAGCCAAGAGTGGGAAGCGGGCATTGCGTCTCCATGAAACGCTTCGGATCTCAGCTCAGAAGCTCGACGAGTTGTTACAGCTCATCAGTGAACTATCGGTGCATCAGGGTATACTTCAAGAGGCGCGAAGAGGGGATGAGGTACCCTCAAAAGCGGCCGCCCACGCCCTTAAACTGACCTCTCAGCTTGTTAAAGAGATCCACTCGAAGGCCCTTGAACTTCGCATGCAACCACTCTCGGCCCTCATGCAGAAGCTTGAGAAGACGGCCACCGAGCTAGCCACTATGCAGGGCAAGCTCCTCAGGGTTGTTATTGAGGGAAGCGAGGTCCAGTTCGATAAGACCGTCATCGAAAAGATCTCTGATCCCCTCGTTCATGTTATTCGAAATTCCGTTGACCACGGTATCGAACCGCCGGTCGACAGAGTTGCCGCGGGAAAGAATCCTGAGGCGACCCTTCGAATCGCGGCCGTCCAGGACGCCGGAGGGGTATCGATCGTTGTTTCCGATGATGGTAGAGGCATGGATGACAATGCGATATTAGCCGCCGCGATTAAAAAAGGTGTCGTCGCGCCAGAGGCTCAATTAAGCTCTGAGCAGATCAAGAATCTTATCTTTGTGCAGGGAATCTCAACCGCTCCGAAGCTCACTGAGATCTCAGGAAGAGGTGTCGGTATGGACATCGTCATGCGTACCGCCCAATCGCTTCGAGGTCAGATCGGTCTTCGGAGCGTACTTGGTGAGGGAACCTCTATCACCATGACATTACCGACGAGCATGAGTATCGTTGATGCGTTAGTGGTAGGCGTTCGTGATACACGCTACGCCATCCCGATGAGTGAGCTCACCGAAATTATTGACCTTGGTAGCTATCCGATCGAAGCCACCGGAAAGGGGGGCGCTATAATCTCGCTCCGCGGAGAGGTGATACCTATTGAGGCGCTGGCCAACTACATGCCGACGACCGAGTCGGAGCCTAATCATACTGACACTAAGGTATCGCGTTCCGGTCATCAGTGTCCGGCGCTCCTGGTGCGAGATGGCGCTCAATCAGTCGCGTTCGCCATCGATCAGATACTGTCTCAACAACAGGTTGTGGTGCGACCTTTGAGCGAGCAATTGGACGGCCTGCGGGGACTGCGTGGATTCACGATTCTTGGAGATGGGGAACCCGGGGTTATCTTGAGTTTGCCGGAGCTAGCTCGTTCGTATTTTTCATCGGTGGGAGGGAAGTAAGGGATGGCTGAGATACGTGATGGTCACGAGGATGAGTCGCGCTACTTGCTGTTCAAGGTAGGAAGGGAGGTCTATGGCACGCCACTACTTGGGGTTCGAGAGGTTGTGGAACCACAAGAGCCCAAACCGATTCCGAATACCGTCTCGTTTTTTAGTGGGGTTATTAACCTACGGGGGCAGGTGGTAGGGGTTGTCGACCTTCGAAAACGATTCGGCCAGGATGTCACAAAACACTCCGGCATGGCGCTCATGGTATTCGAGACTGAGGGCGGGCCTTTAGGCGCATTGGTGGATGAGATCGAGTGTGTGACACGTATACCGCCGGAGAAGATAGAAACCACGGTAGTGGTGAGATCCCATGTATCCTTGGACTGTATCATCGGGATCGGCAATCAAGAGGGGCGGCTGGTATCTTTAATTGATCTTAAAAAGGTTCTGGGCGCCGAGGAGCTGAAGTCAACCCCGAGTTAGTAAGGATAGAGGTCTATGGTGTGTCGCTCCTCGAATTATCGTTTGAACGACGCTGAGCGGGATTTCGTGTTTTCCCTCATTCAGAGGTTCACCGGTACCTGTCAGGAGGGGAGCTATCGACGAGAGGTACTCGCCACAAATGTGGAGCGCCGCATACGGTACGTTGGGGCGCCCTCATTACGGGCCTACCTCTCCTTCGCCCTGCAAGACGAAACTGAGGAGGAACTTCTCATTTCGGCTCTTACGATTCACACCACGAGCTGGTTCCGCGAATTTCCGCACTTTCAAAAGCTAGAAGAAACGGTTCGTCAGAGGATTGCTGACCACAAACTCAGATCGATTCGGGTGTTGTGCGGCGGATGTTCCACAGGTGAGGAGGCCTATTCGATAGCGCTCACGTTGGAGAAGATTCGAGGAGATGTTCCTGGTTTTGAGTATCGTGTTGAGGGAATAGATATCGACCCACTCTCGATCGCGACCGCCTCTCGGGGACTATATGGGGAGATCGCTTTTTCGCTGATTCCGGAGGAGTATCGAACCTACTGTGTAGTGGGTACAGGGAGTAGACAAGGTTTATTCGCTCCCAACAAAGAGGTGCGCAGTCGTTGCTCCTTCTCTGTACGCGATCTTCGTACCCTCTCGACCGGGGAGGGGTACTCCTTTGATTGTATCTTCTGTCGGAATGTATTGATCTATTTTAAGTTAGAGGATGTTACCTCGCTTGTGAAAAAGCTTTTGGGCGCGCTTCACGTAGATGGTGCCTTGTTCTTAGGGCATAGCGAGGCCATCGACGCGCAAGCCTACGGACTCCGATTCTTGGGAGAATCCACATATATCAAACGGGACTCATTCCAACCCCCTCGGTGCGCGGATATCCCTGGACGCGCGTTGGTAGCTCGAACGCCGGGGCCTCAAGAGCGTCCGGACGTCATCGTTGTGGGTGCGAGTACCGGAGGAACTGAGGCGGTTATGCGGCTGCTTGAAGCGATGCCAGCTCACAGCCCCCCCATCGTAGTGGTACAGCACATCGCTCCATATTTCGCGAGAGCGTTCGCGCAACGAATCGCGCAGAACGCCTCGTTACGACTGGGGGTGTGTGCGGAGGCGACCTTGCTCGCGCCTGGGCATGTGTATTTCGCTGACGACGATCGGCATATTGGCATTGGAGGAAGATCGGGAGGGCTCGCGATTATTCGCTCCGATGGTGCCCCGATAAATCGGCATAGGCCAAGCGTGGATTTTCTGTTTAAGTCGGCGGCCCTTCTTTCAAACGTAAAAGTGGCGGCGGTTCTCTTGACCGGAATGGGTTCGGATGGCGCTGTGGGAATGAAAGAGTTGCACGACCGTGGAGCGATGACCTTTTGTCAGGACGAACGGTCGTGTGTGGTATTTGGTATGCCTCGCGAAGCGATCGCGCTTGGCGCCGCCGATGTCATCGCGAATCCAACGGAGATACGTCAGCAGCTGCGGCGGATGATCGGGCAGGGGGGTGGGCGAGAATTGCCAATCCGGTAGGGCCCGACTCCTGGCGGGCCGTACCACAACTGGAGGTATCAACGCTTCATCGATAGGCGAAACGATACGGCCCGCGAGGACGCGGGCCCTACCATCCGCCGTATGAATCAACGGTAGGGCCCGACTCCTGGCGGGCCGTACCACAACTGGAGGGATCGAAGCTTCATCGATAGGCGAAACGATACGGCCCGCGAGGACGCGGGCCCTACCATCCGCCGTATGAATCAACGGTAGGG
>JAIXPR010000370.1 GCA_027486155.1 Pseudomonadota bacterium
GGTTTTGGTGGTTGAGGACGAGGCCGCGCACGCGCTCCTCATTGAGCGCGCGTTAAAGGGGCTCGCCGTGTCGATGTGCAGGTGCGCCTCGGTCGGCGATGCCCGCGCCAAACTTCGCGACCGCTCGTTCGATCTCATCGTGAGCGACCTTAATCTCCCTGACGTCCGAGGTGAATCCGTCGTCACCGAGCTTACCGCCAACGCGCCGAAGACACCCATCATCGTACTTACCTCCTCAGCCTCGGTAACCGACGGCGTCGCCGCGATGCGCGCCGGCGCTCGCGATTTCCTCGTCAAAAATTTCGACGCGACCTTCCGTGATGTGTTGCAGGTGGCGCTCTCTCGTCTCGCCTCCGCGATGGCGGTGGAACGGGAGAAGGAGCAGATCACCCGAGACAGAGATCTCCTCAGAGAGGCGATTGAAAACAGCAACGACGGTCTCGCGGTTGTTCATGCGGATGGATCGGTGCGATACGCTAACTCAGGTTTTGAGAGCTTTCTGACCGGATTCGGGTCGAAGGAGCGAAACATCTTCACTATCGACGGGTCGCGGATCGTTCGCGGTGACGAGGTGATGGGTAAGCTCCGAGAGCAGTTCGTCAATCTCGAGCCGGGCGCGGTATGGACGGTCGAGATGGTTGAGGAGGGGGAGGATAGCTCCGCTTTTGACGTCTCGGTATCTGCCGTTAAAGATCTTGGGGCTGATCGAGTATTCCTGTTGTGGGTGAGGGATGTTCGTGAGCGCCTGAGACGGGAGCGCTTTCAACGAGAGATACTCTCTACAACCACGCATGATCTTAAGGGGCCCCTCGGCGCTATTGCGGTGTCGTGTGATGTCTTGCTCGATACTCCGCCAGCGGACACCCGTGTTCACTCGATGTTGGAGCGGATCTCCTCATCGGCGAGTAGCGCTATCCAACTCATAGAGGAGTTTTTGAGTCTTAGACGGATCGAGGAGGGGGCCTTCGTCCTCCGTCCCGGAACGACCGATGTGCGTTCGATCGTCTCCCGCGTGGTGGAGAACTTTCAGCTCTCGGCGAAAACGCGGGGCGTCGAGTTGGTGTGGGGCGGTGGGTTAGAGTGTGTGGAGGGGTGTGTCGATCCCCTCGGATTTGAGCGTGTGCTCTCAAACCTGATTAGTAACGGGATCAAGTTTACTCCCAAAGGCGGGAGCGTCTTTGTGGAAATAAAACGCAATTCCACCGGATTGACCCTCTCCGTGCGAGATCTTGGGGCGGGTATGGAGCCCTCAGACGCCCAGCGCCTCTTTAATCGGTACGGTCGGTTGGCCTCTCATGCCCAAGTATCTGGAACTGGGTTGGGGTTGTTCATCGTCAAGTGTATCGTATCGGCCCACGGGGGCTCGATCGATGTGACCTCGGCCCTCGGCAAGGGAACCACCTTCGATGTATACTTCCCCGACCGTCCTCCGCTGAACGAGCGGGGCGAAGTTCTCTGTTTAGACTTTGCCTAACTTGATCGGACAAACCCTCGTGATCGTAGCCAAGGTCAGCTAGAGTTGGTGGGCTTAAAAAGCTGCGTCGGTGACGTACCTTTCTTGCCGTCGGAAGCATCTCACTACTCTATATGACATCTTGGAATCGCACGCTCAGGCACGCCTCCCGCACACTCTGTGGGGTCATGGTCGTGCTCCTCGGCGCGTTTCCTGGACGAGCAATCGCTTTTCCCCTCGAGAAGTTTGACCACCGTCTTGAGGTGACGTGTGCCGCGAGCTCCTCGTGCGCCAGATCGTTGCGCGCCAAGACGACCCTGGGTGCCTACACCGGAATCTGGATTCGGGGTGGCGATGACATGCGATCGACCCTTGAGGTGAAGCAGGGAAGCTTGCGTGTTGAGGCCTCGGGAACGTTGTTGAGCGGTGTTCAGCTCTCCTGGGACGGCGACACCTACCCGGACCAACTCTCAAGCGCGGGGCTCAAGTGCATCGAGATGCGCCACCAAGAGGGCACCGCGATCGTCATTAAGGATTTCGAACTCGATGGTGAGTGTGGGGGCGATGATGCTGAGCGAGCGTGCCCTCCCTTTACACTCGAGACCCGCATCTATGACTCAGCCGATCCGACCGGGCAGACCTACTCCGCCTCTATTCTTCGTCGCGCGCATGGAAAGGAGAGGCAGGACCTGATCATCCCGTTTTCAAACTTTAATCGGAAAGGGCTACGAGGTGAGGGGCGACTCGGGTGCGCTGGCGCGGTCTCGATCAACGTACGCACTGACGGCTATCGCGAGGTAACGCTGAAAGCTGGTCCGATCTTTACGGACTCCTCTGAGCCATTAGAGGCTCTCGTGCTAACACCGACCCCTACGAGCGTTCCCGCGACTCCACCAACTAAGGTTGAGCGATCTGAAACCCCGGAGGCCTCCGCAAACACTCGTTCAGAGACACCCACTCCCGAGATCCCCGTCTCCGTAGCGACTCCGGTCGAGCCGGCGCGTGAGTCCGTAGGGACTGAGGAGGCGCCCGCGAACACGACGCCCTCTGTCCGCGGGGATGAGGTGATCGTGGCGCCACTTAACTCTCCCGCTCCACGCCAAGAGGAGGAAGAGGAGATGGTATTCGGCTCGATCGTGAGCGAGTAGGCTGAGCTCAGGCTCACTCCTAGTGCGTTCTATCGCCCAGCTCCGGCGCTCCCTTTGCGTCCTTTGTGTCCTTTGCGGTGAAAAATAAACATGAACGCCCCCGAAAATGTTGGCTTTTTTGTTCCGTGCACGTTCACGTTTACGAGCACGTTCACGTGGGGGCTCCCGGGTATCCGCCTGCGTGGACTGGGTAGCGGAAGACGTGATATCCTTGCCCCGCTATGGCCAAGCAATTCAACATTCCGCGCTCCTACCGCTCCGACCTCATCGGAAAGATAAAAACGCGTCGCGCGGCAGAGGATTCTCGCAAGGAGCAGCTTCATGGCACGATAGTGGATGTCGGGCCGGTTGTGTTTCACATCGCCCGATTCTTCGGCTTCTGTTACGGCGTCGAGAACGCCATCGAGATCGCGTACCGAGCGCTTGAGGAGAATCCGGGCAAGAGAATCTTCCTGCTCAGTGAGATGATTCATAACCCGCACGTGAACTCGGATCTCTTGAGTCGCGGCGTTCGTTTCCTACAAACCGCGGAGGGAAAGCAGCTCATTCCGTTCTCCGAGCTGAAGGCGGACGACATCGTCATCATTCCGGCGTTTGGAACCACGCGCGAGATGTTTGCCGCTCTGACCGCGCTCGGCATCAACCCGCAGAGTTACAACGCGACCTGTCCCTTCGTTGAGAAGGTATGGAAGCGAGGCCAGCAGCTCGCGCAGCAAGGATACTCGATCGTTATTCATGGAAAGCACACGCACGAGGAAACAAGAGCCACCTTTTCGCATATCCAGATAGATGGCCCGAGCGTTGTCGTTCGAGATAAAGAGGAAACGGAGACCCTCGCCCGATACATCCGTGGAGAGCTGCCGCTTGAGCGCTTCTCAAAGGATTTCGAGGGACGGTATTCAACAAACTTTGACCCCGCGCAGCACCTCACTCGGATGGGGGTCGTGAATCAAACAACGATGTTGGCGGAGGAGACCCGTGAGATCTCGGCGATGGTTAGAGATGCTCTCGCCATGAAATTTGGTGAGGCTCAGATCGGGAGCCACTACGCCGACACTCGAGACACCTTGTGCTACGCCACCTCGGAAAATCAACGAGCGATGAGGGGGCTCTTGCAAGAGCGGGCCGACCTCGCCGTCATCGTTGGTGGGTACAATTCATCCAATACCTCGCACCTTGTTGAGTTATGCGAAGGAAAGCTCCCCGCGTTTTATGTCAAGGACGCGGATGAGATCGTAAGCGCTGAGGAGATCCATCACCTGGATCTCACTACCAAGCAGGTCGTACGCACCCGTGGATGGTTACCGACGACGCAGGAGAAGGTGCACATCCTTATCTCCGCCGGCGCGAGCTGCCCTGACGCTATGGTGGAGTCGGTTATATCGAAGATATCGAGCCTCTATCCATCTGCATCGGCGTTGGCTGAGGCTGTTGGATCATAGGGCCTGTCCGTGATGGGGCAGGGCGCCTGCGGAATACCCCGCGTACTTCTTTTACCCCGCTGTAGAATCCCTTAAAAAGGGAATTTTTGATCCCATCGAGCTTGCGGTGCCGGTAGGCTCGGACTTCAGCTTCGAAGCTCGTGATGCTCGCGGGAGTTCGAAGGAACTGTCTGATTGCTTGGATCTCCTGATTGGTAATCTCATTTGAGTGGAGGCAGATCGTGAATACCCCGGTCGGTGCCCAGGTCGGTCGCCATAGCTGTTGTGGAACGAATACCAAACCGCGAAATTTGTGGGGAAAGAGCGCTATGCCATCAGAGACCGCCCTGAATCCGGCGGTTTTAAGCGCGTTAAGTGTTGTGAGGTCGAACGAGTGGTTCGGAGAAAACCAATTGTCGGTGCTTAATCCATGCACTTGAAGAATCTCCCGCCCCTTTTGGATCCGCTCTACCTGATCCTGAAAAGAGCAACCTACGAATTCCGAGCGTTCAACGTGAGGGCCCCTTCGGTGAGTAACCAGGGCGCGCTCTGATGTTGGCGACAGAATGTGTTGATACCCATGTTGCGCGATCTCGACAAGATCGCGTTCGACAAGAAGGCGCATGGTCTCCCAGAATTGCGGCTCCGCTTTTTGGATATCCAACTTCGGGTCCTTATTGTCGGGCACGATGCCGAGCAACGGCTTTACCCGATTTCTCTGGAAGAGTCGCAGGAGAGCCCAAAAACGCCCCCAATCCATGGTGGGTGTTATGTCATCCATTCGAAAGAGGTAGCGCGCCTTCATCATAGTCGCCTCCGAGCGAGCGGTAGAATTACCTTTCCAAGAAGATTCGTTGACAGGAGTCCACTGTACTCAACGAGGAGCCTGCCGCCGAATTCGAGCTTAAAACGCGCGATGGCGTTTTTCTCCTGATCCGCGGCGTCGAGCGGAATCCCTCCGAGGTCGTAGAGCTTGAATCCAAGATTTTTGAGCGTGAGGATCTCATACCAATGAAGGAAGCGGTTCGCCCGCCCCACCTTGTTTCGCTCCCCACTATCGTTCATCGACCGATAGTGTGACGCGGAGTAGAGGAGACGAACTCGACCAACGGACTCATCCTTCACATAGGCGTGCGCTGACAGGAGATTTCCCTCGGTGTCGGAGATTGAGGAGAGGAGGAGCGCTGAGGACTCGCACAGCGCCCGGAGTTTAGCGCGATTACACTGCGGAAGTCCCTTATGCTGCGCGAAGGTGTCGTAGTAGTGCGCGTAGAGGGAGCCTTCATCAACAGTTGGATTGGTTACGAGGCGAGGAGTAAGACCCTCCCGTTCAGCGCGTTGAATCTTGTATCGGGTGTTCTTAGAGATAGGCGCCGAGATCTCCTCGATCGGGGCGGTCAGATCGATGATTGAGGTCTGGACAGGTTTGAAAGTGGGATGCTGGGCGCTTGTCTGTTGAAAGAAGCATAGAGGTGTTCTGGAGGGCCCCTCATCCACATTGTTGGCAAAGAAGATATCGCTGATGGGGATGCCGCATTTCGATCGAGTGATTGCTATCACGAATAGTACTCCTCGCAGAGAAGGGATTGATGTTAAAGCCCGCGTAAGGCGTGCTTTCTCGTGAGGAAGGGATACGCTACTTCGGTCGAGGCTAAAATGACGTAGAACAGCGAACACGCTCTAGGAAAGGGGCAGGCCCTCTTATAGTCTCACTTTGGAAATCCCTACGTGCACGTAGTGTTTTGCTCGCTTCCCTATAGTGGATCTGAGAGGCCTGGTACAAAAGGGGTTAGCCTCCTCGCAGGGCGTGCCATATTCGCGTCACGCCCCTCGTCGCCGTGAAGAGTGAAGCCAGGGGCGTCCCTCCGTATCGGTTGGGTCTGAAGATGTAGTGTGCGCGGTACTGATGGGTCGATGAGGTCCACACCGTGGTCCACGGTAGTGCCGGGCTGACGAGCTCACACCTCGCTGTTCCCTGTCGTGCAAGCTCAGGCAGAGTCTGCATCACCACGAGCTGACCGGGGGAGTACATAGCGAAGTTCGGCTCACACGCGATGCGGATGGCGTAGTAGGTGCCGCGCCACGCCACCCCATAGATCATAGCGAGGGGTTCTCCGTTAAGCTCAAGGGAGTAGATGCGGAGCGCGTCGAGTTTCTCGGCCCATCGACCGATCTTTCTCAGTTGAGCGATTCCCCCGGGTATGTGGTGAAGGGTGCGCTGATGAGTCGCTCTCTCACGGTGCTGCTCAAGCCGCAGCAGGTGAACGAACGGTTCAACTAGTGTGGACCAGCATCGCAGGTGCACCGTCCCAAGGTGTCCGAGCTTTCTCAGTTTTGTGTCGAGTCGTTTGCGATAGTCACGTGAATCGTGGGGAAGCGTGGACTCCAATTCACCGCCCATGTTCATGTAGGGAATCGAAAGGACCGGTAGCGATTCTACTCGGTATCCCTCCTTGCGCGCATGGTGCGCGATCATCTCAGCTGCGCCTCCGCACGGGACGTTGGGGAGCTCAAGAACACGCCAATTTATTTCGTCACGTAAAGCCTCCCAGGTCAATCGTGCCGCGAGAGCTCGGTGTGCCGGATGATGAGCGAGCTCCATGCGGAGGGAGAGCGGACCAGTAACAGCTCGAATCGTGGGGGCGGGAATCGCGCCATAAAATTCTCCGCAAAAAGCGATCGCCAGAGCTCCACATAATTCACCATTAACACGGACGATGATCGCTGAGGATGCCGGATTCCGTCTCACCTCATGAGAATCGGGGAGGCTTATCTCCGGCAGGTCGAAGAGGTGGCACGATGGCGTGTCGCTCACCATGGCGCTCCATTCGCCTCGAATCTCCCTGAGTTTTTCCGCCTCGAGCCATTCAACCGCTCCAGTCAACGAGGTGCGCGTTGCGGCACTGGGCGTGTTGTGGTGGATGAGTGGCGCGACCATGAAGGTTCCCGATGAGGTTGGTTGCTGAGCACCGTACGGGGTCACTCTCCTGGTTGCCATGATAGCCCTTACACAGAGGGGTGAGGGAACGAGGATTTTCCGTTTGATTCTAGGAGAGTTTGCCGGGGATATAATTGACCGGGGACTAGTTTCCGCGGTGGGTCAAATATGGCAGACTCGGCCGGCCACTAACGTAAAAGGACCTAACCATGAAGTCGATCGACGTGACCGGAGTATGTAATGGAATTGTGGATATCTTCACGGATATCTCAGAGCAGGAGCTAACTACCCTCGGATACGAGAAGGGTACCATGCGTCTCGTTGAGGCCGCTGACCAGAAAGATCTTCTTCAACGAGTGGGCGCCAAGAGCCCTATCATGCGCAGCGGTGGATCGGTCGCTAACTCGATGATCACTATCGCGCAGTTGGGAGGAACGAGCGCGGTGTGTTGCCACCTCGCCGATGACGAGTATGGCCGATTCTACCGAGACGAATGTCTCTCCCGTGGCATGAAGGTTCCAGTTCCTCTCTCCAAGGATCAC
>JAIXPR010000336.1 GCA_027486155.1 Pseudomonadota bacterium
CACCGGCGTCTCCGGCGGCGGGCTGAATCCAGATGTTTTTAAAGGGTCCATTTCGAAGGAGCTTTCCATTTCCAACGCAGTTAAGGGCGACTCCGCCAGCCATACACAGATTGTCGAGTCCCGTTTCTTTATGGAGATACGTGGCCTGTCGCATCATGCACTCCTCAACGACGACCTGAATGGAAGCGGCGAGGTCCATCTCACGCTGCGTCAGAGGACTCTCAGGCTTGCGCCTCGGCCCATCGAAGAGCGCGTTGAAGCGGTCATTCGTCATGCTCAGACCCTGCATGTAGTTAAAATACTGGAGGTTCAAATGATACGAGCCATCGTCTTTAAGATCGATCAGGTTGTCGTAGATCTTCTGGGCGTATTTCGGCTCACCATACGGAGCCAAGCCCATCACCTTGTATTCGCCTGAATTAACCCTAAATCCAGTGAAGTAAGTAAACGCTGAATAGAGCAATCCGATAGAATGCGGGAATTTGATCTCTCGAACTATCTTAAACTTATTTCCCTCTCCGACACCGAGGCTGTTGGTAGTCCACTCACCAACCCCATCGATCGTGAGAATAGCCGCGTTCTGGTATGGGGATGGATAGAAGGCGGACCCTGCGTGGCTCTGATGGTGCTCAGTGAAAAGCACCTCACCTTTGTATCCGAGCTCACTCTTAATCGTGTCAGGGATCCAAAGCTTGTGTTTGAGCCACATCGGAAGCGCTCGCGCGTACGAGGTGAACCCTTGGGGAGCAGTTGTAAGGTAGGTCTCCAAGAGGCGCTCAAACTTGAGGATGGGCTTATCGTAGAAAGCGACGTAATCAACGTCGTCGATCGTCAGTCCCTGAGACTTCAAACAGTACTCGGCCGCGTGTTTGGGAAATTCGGGATCATGCTTCTTTCGAGTGAACCGCTCCTCTTGGGCGGCCGCGACGATCTTTCCGTCAGTGACGAGACATGCCGCGCTATCGTGATAGAACGCTGAGATTCCAAGAATGTTCATAGAGCCCCGCCCTGAAAATAGAGGAAAATTCCCTATACTACGTCTAGTTAGGTGGTGTCGAGACACCACGGCCAAGCGCCCTGCCCCCTTGCAAATATATCTCTCTCCCTTGCCTTTTTAGGGGGGATCCTTCTGAATAGCTGCCATGAACGAGAACCCGCGCTCCACGATCTCCGCTTTCATCGTCTGCTGCAACGAGGAGCGCCAAATTCGTCGGTGCCTTGAGAGCGTGGCGTGGTGCGATGAGATCATCATAGTCGATTCAGGCTCAACCGATAAAACGCTCGACATTTGCCGCGAATTTACCAGCAAGATCACGCATAAAGAGTGGCAAGGCTACGTAAAACAGAAGCGCTTCGCCCTCGAACAGTGCTTATGTGATTGGGTACTCAACGTCGATGCTGACGAAGAGGTCTCAGGTGAGCTCAAAGAGGAGATTCTAACTATCCTTGAGAGAGATCAGAGGGGAGAACGGTCCGCTGTAAACGGCTACCTCCTCAACCGCGTCGTATTCTTTCTTGAGCGGTGGTGGCGGAAGGGTGGCTGGCATCCGGAATATCGTCTGCGTCTCTGTCGCCGCTCCGCGACAACCTGGGGAGGAGAGGATCCTCATGAGAAGGCATCGGTGACGGGGGGAACGGCCAAATGCAAGTCGGAGCTTCACCACTACTCCTTCACCGACCTCACCGATTACATGCGACGCATGAATACCCTTTCATCGAACGCCACCCATACCCTCCTCAACAAAGGCGTGCGCCCCTCACTCATCGCGATTACCCTACGTCCGTTGGCTCGATTCTTTAAATTCTATGTCACCCGAAGAGGCTATCGAGAAGGCACCGCCGGACTCATCGTCGCGGTGATTGAGGCGATCTCCGTGTTTCTCAAATACGCCAAGGTCTGGGAAGCAGTGAAGGTTCGCTCGGATGACGCGCGGGATATGAAGTGACCCGTCACCTAAAGGTGCCGAGGCTTGGGCCGGGCTAACCGGGGTCGAACCACTAGACTGTTCCTTTATTCAAGCCACTGGGGTGAAGCCGCGTTCAGCGGCGGGAGGGGGCAAAGCACCCTGGGCTCAAATGCCGAATGGGAGGAACAGGGCGGCAGCCCCTGGGCTCAAATGCCGAATGGGAGGAACGGGGCGGCAGCCCCTGGGCTCAAATGCCGAATGGGAGGAACAGGGCGGCAGCCCCTGGGCTCAAATGCCGAATGGGAGACACAGGGTGAAGCGAGCTATGGCGAGCGAGAGGGGGCGGATCCCCCTGGGCTCAAATGCCGAATGGGAGGAACAGGGCGGCAGCCCCTGGGCTCAAATGCCGAATGGGAAAAATGGACCTAAGCGGGGTCGAACCGCTGACCTCTACACTGCCAGTGTAGCGCTCTACCAACTGAGCTATAGGCCCTTAAGGACTTTCGTCACCTTTTATTTCAGCGTGACGGTCATAAGACGCGTCACCTTGAGAGGCCAGAAGGTTAATGGAAACCGCTGAAGGTGTCAAAATAACGAGTTTCGATTTGATACTTTTCAGCACATCCGATAACGTACCCACCGTGTCGGGCAGTGGCGCAGACCGGTAGCGCACTCCCTTGGGGTGGGAGAGGTCGGAGGTTCAAATCCTCTCTGCCCGACCAATCATCCTCTTTCCTCCCATCCCTTGCCTAACACCCTCCGTTTCCAAGGCGGCGCACCCTAGTTCTAAGGAGCAGTACCCTGCCGGCTACGTAATTCCAGAAGAACAGCGCGGTTCTTCGCCCCTCCAGGCGATCTTAAACGATCAGATTCGCTCCCCCACATGAGTTTGTCTCAACATTAATCCATCGATTCGTAGAACCTATCGCTCTTTGATTGACTAACCCCGTTTGGCCAGGTATCAATAATCGTCTAGCAAGGCTTGACCGCACATCTCCCAACGACAAGAAGACGGTGGGAACCAACGGGAACAAGCGGCAAATGAATGGACGGATGAAGCAAGGGATCAACGCAACTCCCGGCATAAATCCAGGCGTTTCATCGCCACAATCTCCGTTCTCCTTCGATGAACTGAAATGCATCTCCGGCGATTGCTTTCGAGAGCACGTTCTCAAGGACCAACGTCAGCAGCAAGACACCAGCACCGCGACGCCGTACAAAGAATGGATTGAGTCGCTCCCCCCACACCTCAGCAAAACAGGGCAGCAGATCATAGCCTCGTGGTGGTCATTCGAGCTTTTGAGCGATGTCTTTAATTGCGGCGCCGCACATACCAAGCTCTTCGGGGCTGATGTCGATCACACCCGCAGAGATCACTGTATTCACGCGGCCTACGTCGCGCGACAGGTGGCAGATAGAGCCCTCATCAACTTGAGCGACCACGAGAGAACGGTACTAGAGCTCGTGATGCTCCTTCACGATCCTCACCGACTCGGATCGCACGCGCTTGACCGAGTCATCGCGTCGATTCCAGGCGCCCCTCACATTCACCGTTGGGGATGGGGAGAGGACTTCCATGAATACCACGGAGCACAGGAGGTTTACCGCGACGCCAACCTTCGAGAGATCCTCGGTGAGTATTGGCCTGATGTTCTTGCGGTGCTCTCCTACCCCGACACTCGTTCTCCCAACGACCCCTCTCGAATTAAGGACTTCGGTCCGACACCCCCTGTTCTTCCCGAAGGGCATCGACCGCTCCTTAGCAAGGAGCGAGTGAACCTTCTCTACCGGTTGAAGGATGAGATCGACCGCATGTCCTATCTTGAACTGGACTTCAAACGCTCCGGATTTGAGCCCTCCCTCATCGCCGGGTTGCAACACTGCATCGAGGATTACCAGGAGCACTTTGTGACCGTCGGCAACCACCTCGCGGTGCTCCTTCCGCAGCGCAAGGCGGGAGCAGAAAAGGGCGGAAACGAGGAGTTCCCATTCGATCCATGGATCGGAGCCCGACAACTTCACCGCGAGAACATCGCCACTCATCCAACCGCGTGCCTCGTTGACGCCGTCATGCAAGAGGCCCTTGGAGATACCCTTGCAAGCCCCTCACAGGGTGAGACACAGACATCTGAGCGGTACGAGTTCGTTCGCAACCTCGCCCTTGAGGGCTCCTATCAGAAACTCTTCGGGAAGTCAGTGCTTGAACTCCTGCATGCCCCTCGCTCGGCCCAAGCTACACTCGGTCTTGAGGATATCTACGCGCCACTCGTTACCTTAACTCGTGATGACCTCTCTGAAACTAGTGGACGAAACTCGCTTGGCGCCCGCGTTTCAACCGAGCTGAGCTCAGAGGTTTGCGGGTTCCCTCGCTCCGACATGACGAAGCTCGAGTATGACCTGCGGAAGCACCTGCAAAGCAAAGGACTCGACCACAAGATTGTGGTGATCCTCTCCAACGACTTCGAAAAGATCCTTGAGTTCAAAGTCGTAGAGGGTTCTGAGCATGTAGAGAAGCATAAGTTCCTCAAAGGCGTTGTTCAGGAAGGAGAAAACACTCCCACCGAGCTGCTCGATGTGGTTCGCCTCGCAGTGCGCACATCTTCGAAGAGTGAGAAACTTGTTATCGCTATGAAGGCCCTCGACGATTCCGGCACCTGCAGAAATCTCCTGCCCGTGCAGGACGCTATTAAGGCTTTTTTCCAAAGCTACGGGATCCTCAAGGATACAAAAACGCTGGAAGCGGGCTATAACCATCGCGCCTTCTGCGAGCCCCTCATTCCGCAGATATTTCGCGCTTCAGTGCAACAACGAATGAAGGATTTCCAGCCAGCGTGGGTGACGCGAGGCGGTTGCGGCCTGAAACTTTCGTAAGCATTCCATAGAATCGCGTTACAAAACGCGGGCCCTACAAATATGAGGCCGACCTCACGGGCCCGAAGCGCAAACTTTCACCTTTGCTCACTCACTAGACAGCGACCTATACTGACCGACGACCTAAACTTTTTCACTACCGCGCACCCGCGGGTGAAGAGTGCGACTCTCGCTTCATCGAGGGCGTAGTCACTACTGTAACCACTTGATACCATCCCTTTCGGGATAGAACATGAAACCGACGCTGCTCACCATGGGGATTATGACAGGCAACTCGCTTGACGGGGTTGATGTCGTCATCACGAGGCTCTCCCCCGATGGCGGCATTCACGATGCTCAACACTACGCGGGTCCATTCCCTACTGACCTTGCTGACCACATCCGAACCTTTCGGGACGCGCTTAAATCGAACGATGGCGATCTCACCCGAGCCGAGAGGCAGTGCTCCGCGCCGCTCTCCGACATTCACGCTCGTTACATCAAGGTGGTAGCGGAGTCATGCTTAGCGACGATAGTCACAGCCCGAACGGCTAAAACGATCGGCAGAGAGGAAACGCCAGATCTCGTCGGTTTTCACGGACAAACGTGCGCGCATCTCCCCCCTTCCATCGCTCGACAAAAGAACCTATCACCCTACACCATCCAGATGGGAGACGCGCAAGCGCTCGCGAATGTACTCGATATTCCGGTAGCCTACGATTTTCGCTCCGATGACATTATGAATGGAGGAGAGGGAGCTCCCTTCGCGCCCATACATCACCTCCACCTCGCGCGCCACGCCAAAGCCCATGGAGCCTTTCCCATCGCCTTCATAAATGGTGGCAACACAGGAAATCTGAGCGTCATCACTAATCAGATCGGTAGAAAGGAGCCCTCGGTTTTCGGTTGGGATACTGGCCCCTTCAATCATTTCCCAGATCTCTTAGCACGTCGCGAAGCGGGACTTCCCCATGACGTCAACGGAGAGATCGGACTTCGTGGTGTCGTTAACGAGAGCCTCCTTCGCTTGATGTTTAATACGAGCGCCGTCACAAGTGACGGGTCCAATTTCATCACCCAACGACCTCCCCGCTCATCTGATCCGCAGTGGTACAAGGAGATCCCCGAACTTGTGGGAACAGCGCCGGTCGATGGGCAGATCCTTCCTCTCGCTGATAGGATGCGCACAGCCGAATATTTCTCAGCGTACATCGCGATGTATTCCCTCTCATTCGTTCGGCCTGATTGCGAGTTCCCCCATTACTTCGGATTGTGTGGTGGAGGCTGGAAGAACCCTATCATCGCGAGTCACTTCCGCTTCCTGATGCGCAACTCGCCGGGGCAGATCATCCTCAAAGAGCACGAGGGCATATACGCTGAGATCCTCTCCCGGCTCGGCAAACGCAAACCTACCGTGGAATCAACGAGCGCCTTCGGATTCGATCCCAACTCAATGGAGGCTCGAATATTCGCTGACGCGGCGGCGCGTCTGGTCTGGGGAGACCACTTCACACAGCCATCGGTCACAGGGGTAGCCAACCCAACTATCTGCGGCAGGATTCGCTTTCCCACGAACAAGGATGCAAAGAGCTTCCTCGTTGGGAGATATCTTTCAGAGGCGGGAACGGTAGTTGACCTTCAATCAACGAGGGGATTCCGAGATCCTCGATTTGGTCGGGCTCTTCCCGGGTGGAGAAGTTAACGTTAGGAGCCCTCGAATTCCTGCAGGAGGCCTGGAGGTGGGAGATCCTCATCCCGTACGGCCGTAGGTTTTGCGGCTTGCAATCGCTCAAGCTCTCGCTGCTCATCCACTACCTGCTTCTGAAGTGGCTCTACCCCGCTATCTACCTTGGGAAGAGCGTTTACGCCGTGCGCCTCTGCGTCGGCTTTATCGGGACTTGTATCGTCAGCGAATGTCTCAAGCTGCAAAGGGGGAAGTCCTCCTGTCGCGTCAGACTGACTTTGCGCGGGCGCGGGCGGCTCAACTTTCTGAGCTGGGGGTGGTTTCGTTTCGTGCCCCGTCTCACCCATTAAGAGGTTGGGAGTCTTACCCTGACCCATCTGTGGCGCTGTTCCATATGGATTATGGTTCGCCACAAGCTCGGTTGGAATTATCACTCGATCCCCTACTCGCAGCTCCCGCTGTGTGATGGTGGGGTTGTATCGAAGAACGATCTGTTGAGAAAGGGTGGTGCCGGTGTACCACGTAAGGACCTTAGGGAGACTCTCATCTGGAGCCTTAACGACGTGCACAAGGAAGGATCCTTCATGCACCGGGGTCGGTGGATCGACGTAGCGGTGCATACACCCACCCAGCGCGATGACTACAAGCAGAGCCCTCATCAATGTATTTCCCTCAAGCGGCGAGCGGTAGCGCCCCCGGTTGAGATATCGGCAGGTTAAGGGAGAAAGTTA
>JAIXPR010000350.1 GCA_027486155.1 Pseudomonadota bacterium
TCACGAACGAGCGTCGAGTCACCGGTACCATTATCTCGTCCCTCGGTGATTCGGCCGCCGGATTGCAGATCCCCTTCTCTCTCGTCGATGATTTCGTTGACCTCTTCAGTAATCGCGTTGAATTTACCAAGGATATTCAGCTTGGGGATTCCTTTACCGTGATTTACGAGGACCGCGTTTCGGAGGATGGCGAGCGACTCGCTCCAGGCGCTATTAAGGCAGCTTCCATTCAACTAAGCGGAAAGATGCTTGCGGTTGTGCGAGATGTAGCCAAAGACGGCACGGTTCGATACTTCGACGAGAAGGGATCGATGCCGACGAAGGCCTTCCTTCGGTATCCTCTCAAGTACAGCCGAATCTCCTCAATGTTCGCCTTCTCTCGCTTCCATCCAGTTCTCAAGATCTCTCGCCCTCACAACGGGGTTGATTTCGCGGCTCCACTCGGCACCCCTGTGAGAACCGTTGGTGATGGAGTGGTGGTTCAAGCGGGCTATGGCTCAAGTACGGGCAACGTTGTTCGCATCAAGCACAACGACCGATACACAACTGAGTACATGCACCTTAACTCGATCTCGAAGACCCTACGAAAGGGCGCGCGTGTTGGTCGTGGTGATGTCATCGGAACCGTTGGACGAACCGGCCTCGCAAGTGGCGTTCATCTTCACTTCGGTCTCTTCGATAAGGGTAAATATATAGACCCGATGAAGGCTAAGATCATGGACTCCCCATCTGAGATCCGTCCACCTGCTGCTGTCATGGCTATGATCGAGGACCTGAAAAAATCTCACGCTGCTGTTAACGTAGCTTCTCTTAGAACAAACGCGAAGAAGAAGGCATAATGCGTTCTGTCTCAATCCTGGCGACCGGCTCTGAACTCCTTGATGGCCGGGTCGTTGATACCAACTCTAATTTTGTCGCTAAAGAGCTCGCTGAGCGAGGTTTAAAACTTAAACGTGTGCTCGTCGTTGATGATGATATGGGTGAGCTCGTGCAGGGGTTGAGAGAGCTCTCAACGGTGAGCGATTTCATTATAACCTCGGGAGGGCTTGGGCCGACGAGCGATGACCTCACACGTGACATGGTCGCGGCGTTCTTTGGAGTTGGTCTCGCGGAGCATCCAGACGCGTTAGCGCACCTTGAGAGCTTCTTCGCAAAGCGCGGACGAGTTCTTGATTCGCAGAATAGAAAACAGGCGCTCCTTCCCGTTGGCGCCAGCATGGTGCCGAACGCGAACGGCACCGCTCCCGGATTCGCCATGACGAAGGATGGCGGCCCGACCGTGGTATCGCTCTCGGGCGTTCCCCGCGAATTCAAGCCGATGTTCCTCGATACGGTGTTGCCGATGATTGAGGCGAGTAGTGGTGGAATTGAGCCAATTCAGCGCGCCACGATGAAGACCTTTGGATTGCCGGAATCGACCGTGGGGCGTTTGATTGAGGGGCTCAAACTTCCCAAAGAGATAGTGGTCTCCTATCGAGCGGCGTTTCCTGAGGTGCATCTCGTTCTTAAAGCTCCAAAGAGCTTTGACCTTTCGGCCTATGTGGTTTCGGCGCGCGACGCGCTTCAGAACGATACGATCTTCTCCGAAGATCCAGCCGAGACCTTTCTCATATCCCTTCAAAAGTTGCTTCTTTCAAAGGGACTCACGGTTGCGACCGCTGAGTCGTGCACGGGAGGAATGGTATCGGAGCTGCTCACTCGCACTCCTGGGTCCTCAGCGGTCTTTCAAGGTGGGATTGTCGCCTACAGCAACGAGATCAAGGAGCGCATCGTCGGTGTCTCGCGTGAAACCTTAGATACAACAGGTGCGGTGAGCGCTGAGACGGTGCGCGAGTTAGCGAAGAACGTTCGCGAAAAGTTTAAGACCTCTATTGGAATCTCTATCAGTGGTGTCTCAGGGCCTGATGGAGGCACGAACGCGAAGCCGGTCGGAACGTTTTATGTAGGAATTTCTTCTGAGGCGCGTTCCTTTGAGATGAAGTGTCTCTACGTCAGTGAGCGGCAGAACGTTCGCAGCTACGCGTCGTATGTGGCGCTTGATCTCGTTCGACGAGCGGTCCTTGGATTGCCGCTGCCGGAGGCGTATCCGATCTTTAGGTAGGCAAGCGAGGCCAGGCCTTGGATTTTTCGGGAGTATTCGCTGACGTTGACGGCTACGTGCGACGTAAGACGATAACCGTCCACGGCTATCGGTTTACGTTATACGGAAAACTTACTCGTCATCGTCAGCGAAGTTTTGAGGTGCGTTCCAAAATGAGACTATTAGGGGGTTTGGCTCGCTATTCCAGGCAATCATGGCTACCGTGCCTTGGAGAACTCATGCGTTGGCAGGACCTGCCCTCCTACCGCAATCGGAGGATTCGATGATAATCCGCACACGAGCCCTCAAGCTTCTAGGTCTTTCGCTCTTTTTCGTGGTGCTTTGTGGTTCCCCGGCAGCGGGGCAGCCAAAAGTTGGTGTTCTCGCAAGCTATTCAGGCGATTGGGGCGCGTACGGCGTCGCCTATCGGCATGGCATCGAAATGGCGGAAATCGGCGCGAAAGCTACCTTTATCTATGAAGACGACGGGTTTCTTCCGGCCAAGAGCGTCTCCGCCTTTCGCAAGCTTCTTGAGGTAGACAAGATCTCGGCGGTGCTTGTGGGAGACACGGTAACGGCGCAGGCGATCGGCCCTATCGCGATGAAGCGAAAGATTCCACTCCTGGCGTGGGCATCCGGCGACCGGGTATTCGTGAACAATCCGTATGGGCTGAGGCTATGGACCTCGAACGAGAGGGACTTCTCCTTCATGGCTGATCAGCTCAAGAAACGTGGCTACAAGAAGCTCGCGCTCTTTACCTCGACTCATACCTACACCGCGGCGTGGGCGGAGTATTTGAAAGAGAGATTTTCGGGGACCGAGTGGGAGGACTTTTCGACTAATCCGGATAGTTTTCAGACCGCTCTTGTGCAGGCGAAGGCCGGTGGTTTCGACGCGGTTGGGGTTTGTCTCGGGGCGGGATTAAATGGGCGGTTTGCCAAACAGATGCGCGCTCTCCGCATCGATTTGCCGTTGTTTGGATGTAACTTTATTGAGTCCTCAGCCGATATCCAGGCCGCCGATGGCGCCTTTGATGGCGTTTGGTTTACCGCTCCAAAAATCTCCCCAGACTTTGTGAAGTCCTATACGACCCGGTTTGGAACCTCGGATCATCTCGTGTCGGCGGCGATATTTCACGACGCTGCGCTCCTGGTCACGCATACGACGGAGAAGCCCTTCGCCATCCCTGGACTTCGGGAGGTGCGAGATGGGGGCGATCCCCGTCTCGAGTTCGAGTATCAGGTCCTACGCTTCAAAGGTACTCGTATCGAGACCGGCGCCGATTGACCTCGGAGGGGCGGCGCCAAGCGACCGACATTATTGGACACTTAAGATTTTCTTGGGTGGCCCAGGCCTCGGATGTGATATCCTTGAAGGGTCCCCGGGCTCGTAGAGAGTGGGTTGGTCTTTTGACCCTAACGGGGTATGTCAGAGAGAGGAAGGGGGCGCCGTCTGTACAACGAACAGTGA
>JAIXPR010000303.1 GCA_027486155.1 Pseudomonadota bacterium
AGCCGATCCATCCAAACACCCCGAACACCTATCCAAAGGCGCTCGCCGCGGTGGAGCAACAGCTCGATGATCTCTTTGACACGCTACGGCGTCGATGTGGTCGTGGGATCTCTGTTCCTGAGGGGCGCATGCGTACCACCGACTTCGGTGATCTCTTACTGCCGCTGCTGCATGATAAACCGCTCGAAACCGGCGCCGCTATCGTTCGCATAGTCCTGCGAGCTGAGGACGTGGTGGGTAAAGTTCATCGTCGTACGGTTGCCGAGCATGTTGGCGACCTATGGGAGGTTGCTGGAGAGACGCAGCCGAACCGAGCGCTTCGGGTCCAATCCTTCAATCGTCACCTGCGTAAATTGGGGATCGCTATCCTTGAGGGGCAGCTCTCGTTCGCCCGAGATGATCTGGCCGATAGGACTAAAAAGATCCTCGCTGAGGGGCACGTTGATACCTACCTCGCAGGGGCCACCACGAGAGCCCAGCAGCATCGGCACCAGCAAGCGTACACATGGTTGCGTGGTTGGTATGAGGGGCAGCACGGATCTGTGCCGTACCCAAGTTGGCAACGTGAGGCTAAGGAGGAGTGTTTCGGGGAGGCATTCAAGATTGTGATGCGAGCCCGCCATCAGTCGTATCACTCCTTCGGACGGCTACGAATGGAGACGAGATCTTTCGGCGGCAACCTCCCGCTCTTTCGCGAATTCGCCATGGATTGCTTCCAGGAGACCCGATTTATCCGGTGTGACAACGGAGATCTCCCCCCTGGTCGGGGTACCTTCATGGCGGGGGCTGACCTCGACAAGCTCTTCCACGGTCTTAATCCCGACCGCGACGTTCTGCACGACTACCGAAGGGATGAAGGGCTATGGTTCGCTGATCAGCTCGTAAATCTTGAGACCGCCTCGGTCGTCGCGTTACGTCAATGGATCGGAGTGAGCGCGCCTTCGGAGGACTTCGCGCTTTTTGGAGAGCGCTACTACTACGTGATCGATAACGACCACTTTAGCGGGTCGTACGGCTTCGCGTTCGGGTTTCCAGCGGCGAGCATTGAGACGAAGGTGCGTTACGCCTCGTATGGGCTCGATGACGGGCCACATCTCGCCGCGGACGCGCACGAAGCGAGGTTATCTATCCCTGATCTGATCGAAGCGACCCGAGAGTCGGACAAGGCGTATCTTATGCTCGGCCACATGTCCCCTCTCTTCGGTGGTATGTGTAACGCGCTCCCCGTTGCTTCAAAGCCGGTTTTTGGATGGGAGGCGAATCATCAGGCCGCGGTGTGGCGAGATGTGTACGGTCACGTTCATTGGCCGTGGTTGGTGCATTCGTACCGCGATCATCGCTCTCGAGTGGAGGCCACGATCGGCCCGCTCGCTACCGCGGATCGAGAGATCCGTCACTTTGCGAAGTCGGGCCAGAAGCTTTTCGAGGCGGTGCGTCATCGGTACGGTGCATGGAAGAACGATCTGACTCCCGGTGATGTGGAGGCCCCACGGATGCTTGAGCGGGCGTATGATATCTTCCGTGAGCATCTGGAAAATGGTGCCCGTGGGGAATTGGCGGAGACCATTTACGTGGGGGCCGTTGATCGATCCCGTCCCGAATTCGATCCGATACCGTTACTCAACTGTTTCACCCTTGAGCTCTCTACCCGCCACGTAAAGTCGAGCGCGTCCCTCCCCAGGGACGGGGATGGAACCGGAGAGCGGGAGGTGGCGCTGTGGCGAAGGTATGTATCCCCACTGATCGAAGTAACGACAAAGGATGGAGAGGCTTTCGAGGGGCCATACGAGCTGGTACTAATCGGTGAGAATGATATCAGGAGGAGCCAGGTATGATGCAGAGAGTAGACGTTCGACAAATCCCAAAGATGGCGGATCTCAGCGAACTCGCCGCCCCAGCTGCGCCGCCCAGGCCAGCGCCGGCGAAACCAGCGCCGGTAAAGCCGAAGCCAGATATTAAACCGGCTCCGCAAATTCCGGTTCCCGAGCCGCGGCTGCCGGTGCGTCCGAACCGTTCTCCCGATCCCGCGACCCATCCGTGTACGCAGCCGGGGCCATCTACGTGTCCCGCGCCGTGATTGTCTAGGCGGGAGCGTTCACGTGTGGACCTCAACCGGCGTCTTGTCAGGTCAACTACGCGCACAGATAAAGACGTGAACGGATTGAGGGGCCTATGTAGACGTTAGTCGACCGGCTCAAAACGGGCTGTGAAGTGACGAAGAAAAGGTGGATCGTAGGTGAGCCGCATTCCACGCATTGAGTTCTTGTCAGCAACGATCTCCTCCATCCCCTCAAGGATGTAATCGAAGTGGCTCTGGGTATACACCCGTCGCGGAAAGGCGAGCCGTACCAGCTCCATCTGCGCTGGGATGAAGCTTGTCGCGCCTCCGGATGAGGGTGAAAAACGACCGAACATAGCGGAGCCTATTTCGCACGAACGCACCCCTTCGCGGATAAAGAGTTCGCAGACGAGCGATTGTCCGGGGAATTCATGGCTCGGGATGTGAGGAAGGAACCGTTTAACGTCGATGTAAACCGCGTGCGCACCTGGAGGTTGTACCGTTGGAATGCCCGCCTTGTTGAGCCCCTCCGCCATGTAGCGCGTCATCGCCACCCGATACTCGAGGTACCGCTCGTCGAGAACCTCTTCGAGGCCAACGGCGAGCGCTTCAAGATCCCGGGCAGCGAGGCCGCCATACGTTGGAAAACCCTCAGTGAGGATCAGCAGTGATCGGAGGGAGTCAACCCATGTCCTGTCGCGAAGCGCGATAAAGCCGCCGATATTGACCAGACCATCCTTTTTGGCGCTCATCATGCAGCCGTCGGCGAGGGAGAAGATCTCATGCGCGATATCGCGAACGGTTCGTTCGCTATGAGCGGGTTCCCGAAGCTTTATAAGAAAAGCGTTCTCGGCGAAGCGACAGGCATCGACGATGAAGGGAATGTCATGTCGTCGATAGATATCTGAGGCTCCTCGGAGGTTCTCGAGCGATACCGGCTGCCCGCCTCCGGTGTTGTTGGTGATCGTGATCATGCCAAACGGGATGTGGGCGCGCTCGGCGGCGCAAAACTCGTCAAGGCGGGCGAGGTCGACGTTCCCTTTGAAGGGATAGTTCGAGGATGGGTCTCGCCCGTCGGCGATGACGAGGTCGACCGCTTCGGCGTTGAGGTGCTCGATATTCGCCCGTGTCGTGTCGAAGTGGTTGTTTGATGGCACCTTCATGCCAGGCTTGAGTACCGCCTCGAAGAGAAGGCGTTCAGCTGCTCGTCCCTGATGTGTGGGGATGACAAAGTCGTAACCGGTGAGCCCCTGCACGACCTTTTCAAACTTGGCGAAGCTACGGGAGCCGGCGTACGACTCATCAGCCACCATCATGGCGGCCCATTGGTTCGCGCTCATAGCGGTTGTTCCGGAGTCGGTGAGAAAGTCGAACGTTACCGCCGCCGCGGGCACGAGAAAAAGGTTGTAGCCGACCTCCTTGAGGATGGAAGCGCGCTCCTCGTGCGAGAGGATAGTAAGAGGCTCGACCACCTTAATCTTAAAGGGCTCGATGATGGTTCGATGCTTCCTCATGGGTGCTAGGATATCATGATCAAGAGAGGGCTCGCTAAGGAATTATAGGGGTGAGATTTTTCCCGTTCACCCAGCAAAGTTCATGAGCTATCGTGCCCAGGTCTCAAGCTGTGCCCCTTGGAGTTACCGTTATGACCGCCAATGCCCGCTTTCCCGTCCCTGCCACTGTAGCGTCCCGTGCGCACATTACATCCGAAAGGTATGACGAACTCTACCGTCTCTCAATTGAGCATCCAGAGAAGTTTTGGGACCAGCAGGCTCGCTCCCTTATTCAGTGGCACTCCCTATGGAACAAGGTGGTCTCGTGGGATTTCGTTGATGCCAACGTGCAATGGTTCCAAGGTGGCAAACTGAACGTCAGTGAGAACTGTCTTGATCGTCACCTCCTTCATCGCGGAGATAAGGTCGCGATTATCTGGGAGGGGAATGAGCCCGAGGATATTCGCCGAATCACCTATCGCGAACTTCACCGTGAGGTGTGCCGCACGGCGACCTTGCTAAAAAAGTTAGGTGTTAAGCGAGGAGATCGGGTCGCGATATACCTGCCGATGATTCCGGAAGCCGCTATCTGTATGTTGGCCTGCGCCCGCATCGGCGCCGTTCATACGGTGGTGTTCGCTGGATTCTCGTCGGAGTCGTTGCGTGGTCGGATTAATGATTGTGGTTGTAAGCTCCTCATCACCGCGAACGAGGGATTGCGTGGTTCGAAAACCATTCCCCTTAAAGAGACGAGTGATGAGGCGGTGGTGGGATGTCCAACGATTAAGAATATCCTCGTGGTCAAGCGAACCGCGGCCGCAGTTCCTATGATTGAG
>JAIXPR010000156.1 GCA_027486155.1 Pseudomonadota bacterium
CCTTGGCCGGCGCACTAAGGCCTGGCTCAACGACCGCCGCTTTATTTGGGGCTACCTCTTGAGGGGACGCACCCTTGAGAGATCCGGGGATAGCCCCTCTTCCCTCAAGCTCCGCTCCTGTTCCCTCTACGACGTCAGCTTCCCGACCGAGTACTCGAACCTCCCCACCCGTTCCGGAGATCTCCTTGGTAGGAGCGTCGTCAACGAGCGCCTGAGAACCTCCGAGATCTTGGTTAAAGATGGCATCAGGGTCAGAGATAGGATCTCGCCGCGCCGCAACCGCTTGCTCTGACTGCTGGGGCTTTGGAGCTACCTCTTGTCTACTTTCTTGAACCGCTTTAACGATTCGTTGATCAGGTACCTGCGGTTTCTGCGCTTCGACGGGCTTCTTCACCTCCGACCCTACAACGGCGGATCCGCCGAGTTGTCCATACACCGAGTCCCACCCTTTTTGATTTTTCTCAGGGAACTCCTCATTCAGGGCGAGCTTTGGAACCTCCACACCTGACGCGGTACGCGCCGCTTCGAAGCCTACATAACGCCCCGACAGGAACCCGATGAAGTACGCGCCGAAGATCGCTCCGATGGCGAGACCAAGCCACACCGCTACCTGAAGCGCGCCAAGCCGAATATCCCAACCACGACCATTGCCACGACCATCACCACGTCTCGCCGTCATCGATGGCCTCCCGTTGTTATCCTCTGATGGGCGCAATCGGTATCCTTGGGTCATCCCCCCTCCACTCCTTACCCCGGAGCTTTTTACCCCGGAACCACTTATCCCGGTTCGATGTTCAGTAGCATGGTCTGCTGAAGACTTGCGCATTAGCCCTCCGTTATTGCAGGTAGTATACCGACAATACCGAGCACTAGACCAGCGTTTATCTGCAGCAACTCACCGAACGGATCGCCGCTTATGAGCGCCGCGCGGTAGTGCGGCGCGTTCAACGTCGCGTGAGCGCGCGCGGCGAACTGCTCGGCGACGGTACTCCACGCGAGAACCTCTCCCTCTCGCACCGCGCGCGCGGTGAGCGCCGGAAGGAAGAGCGCTCGAAGGGAGAGGCCTCGATCTCGCGCTGGCAGTGATACGACGCGCTCGAGAAGCTCTCGCTCATCGTCAGGGGTAAGAGGCTTTACGAGCTGCGCGATACGCTGGCTCAAAACCTGAAGAGTCCACCGGGGAGACGCGCATTCATCATAGAGAGAGACAGCTGGATCGAGGTCTCCTGAGGGGATCGAGGAGGCCATATGATGCGCCCACCTAAGCCACGACTCCCGACCGGAAAGTCTTCGCACTACCTTCTCCAACGATGCCGACGAGAGAAGCTCAGAGAGCACTCGATCTCGACTCAAGAGCCACCCATCGGGGGGGATCCTCAAAAAACTTGTGCCAGCGTTGCGAGACTCAACGAACGCCCGCTTCGCCTCACGCGAAAGTCGATCATGGTAATGGTGAGAGGTCCACACCGTCATCGGCATCTCTCGATGTTGAGTCTCCTGAGGAGCGTCACACGCGAGCCTCACCTCGCCTTCGCTCCGGAAACACCGCTCCACGGCGTCCACCACTAAGGCGATCACCTCATCCTGGGTGGACACGATTCGCGGAGAGTCGGGCGCAAATCCGAGACGACACCCGCCCTCAAACGCCACCGCGAGAAGCGCCTGCGAGGCGCAACACGCTATCAAGCGCAATCGGGCGTACACCGGAGAGGTCGCGTCGGGGACGAGACACACGATCGTTCGAGGTCCATGAGCCTTTTTTCCAGACGTAAAGATCTCACCCCGCAAACGACTCTCCTCTCGCAGGATATGGGGAGGGGTGTCAGAGAGAATCATATAACCGGACACGACGTTCCACGTGCCAGGCACCTGGGGGGCTAGATCGGATACAACCTCGTGCGCGATTCGAAGGGCGTCCCCCCGAAGCGCTCGCGCGACCTCAATAGCGGCGGTTGAGCTAATCTCCCCCTTATCGAGATCCAGCATGGGGACGAAGCCCGCGCCGGGGGAGATGGCGACGGATGGATAGCGACGCTTAAGAGCCTCCGCGAGTGCTAACGACAACGTGGTCATGACTGAACCTCGTGCTTGAGAAGTCTTAAAAACGAGGGGTCTCGCAACAAACCGTACATCGCGAGGGCGTCAGACCTGGACCGTCCGTTCGAGAGCGCCATGCCCCCATCAACGTCGGCTCTAGCGCGCCTCATCATACGAGCCCCCTCACTTGTCGCCTGCGCAATATCCTCACGCCCGCTCTGAAGGAGGAACGCGAGGATAATTAACTTGCCAGCTTCCACAAACTCATCAGGGGTGACGTCGGCACGATACGCGACGATGGCTTGAAGCGCCTCCACAACGTCCTCTCCTTGAACCTCCTCGATAATCGGAAGATGGGTAAAGAGCCCTCGCTCCACGAACTCCTGAATAACCTCGGCAGGCGACTCGTCGCCTATCGCGGTGACCACCTCGTTCCAAACCCGACGGGGAGAGAGGGTAGCTAACGCGCCGCCCCGCACCGCCTCATAGAATCCAGAGAGCGTCGCTCTATCGAAATTAAACGAGAGCCGCACCACATACCGGACAGCACGGAAGAGTCGTGTCGGATCATCGACAAAGCTCTGCGGATGCAGGATTCGAAGGGTCGCGCCCTTGATGTCTGGCAATCCGCAACACGGATCGATCACCTGCTTCGCGACCTCTTCCAGAGAGAGCTCCTCCGACACCAACCCACGATACGCGGCCAGCGGGAGCGCCAGCGCGTTACTTGAAAAGTCACGTCGCCAGAGATCGTTTTCGATACTGGTGGGGGTGACAACCGGCAACGCCCCGGGGCGCGCGTACTCCTCACTACGGGCGGTCGCGACATCGACCTCCGAGAGATACGGCGGGTCCCCTCCTTCAGTCCGGAACGGCGAAAAAAGTTTTGAGGTCAGAAAACTCACGTGTTCACGCCGCTCCCCGCCGATCTCCCCTTGCAGGGCCTTTGAGAAGGCGAGGCCATCTCCCTCAATCACCACATCGAGATCGTAATCACCGACGGGACGCCGCATGAGCAGATCACGAACGAAGCCACCCACTATCACAATGCGCTCTCCCCTCGCCTCAGCCACACGAAGAGCCGCGTCCACGACGGTGCGCAGAGAGACTAACCCCCGGGGGGCGCCTTTTTCAGTGATTACACCCGACACACTCACAAACTCTACTCAAGTTCGTCGTCACTCATAATCTCGTTGTTGTAGATCGGGATGCCGACAGATTGTTGGTACCGATACTTGCCCTTGTCATCATAGCGCTCCGCGCTCGGGGTTTTAAGCTCAAAGAGAACCACTCGGGCGATCTTCATCTTTGGATATAAAAGGATGGGGTTCGGTCCATGATTAGCCAACTCCAACGTTACCGGTCGATCGCTGTGACCGGGATAGACCATCATCGCGGTCTGTACAATGGTAAGACCGACCCGCGCCAAGGTACTGCGCCCCTCGATCATAAACCCAAGTGAATTTCCCACCGTGACGTTCTGATACGTATGGCCGAGGATAAACTCTCCCGGCTGGAGAGCGTACGGTTTTTCGTCGGTGATGATTATCGAGTCGTATGGAGGAGGCTCAGACTTGCGTACGTCGACAACATGACCTGATTGAGGTTTGAGAAGCTCGGCCCCCAAGTGCATAGTGATGCCAGAGGAGCGAATCCACTGTGATGAATATGGAGACACCTTGAGCTCTCCACTTTCGATAACCCGTTTAATATCCGCATCTGACAACATCATAATGAAGGCTCCTTAGATGAACGCCGCCCCTGAATCGGGCGCTCCACACTACGAAGATACCGACATCTCCTCAAGGGCTTGTCCTACCATCTTGCAGTCTAAAAGCCCCAGCAATCAAAGCCATTCTCAAATGACTGGATTTATTGCATTTTCACTCATGAGAGGGGCCTGCGTCAACTCATCCGTCCTCTCTTGCTCGAATCCGGGCAGCAGGTATACACTCGCAACACTTTCAAGATGATAGGGTAATTATGGAACTCAAAACTAGCGAAGTGAACGGTGCAATCAGATGGCTTCTTGGGGCAGGTGCCGCCGCGATCGGTTTAAGCCTCTTCCTCTTTTGGGCTGACGATTCCGTTATGGGCAAGGCCAAGGAGCGCGATATCGCACACAACGCCCAGCTTCGAGATCTCCGAATCGCTCAATCCTCTCTCCCATCCGGTGTAACGGATGAGCGTCAGATCCTTCCTCTTCAGATCGAGGCTGACGGGCAGGGTGGCACCGGGACCAAGTAGTCCTCCTACCCCGTGCGTCGAATCTCACACGTCGTCGTTACTATCTGCGTCAACATCTTGTGGCGTGTGCGTCCTCTTGCGGGTCGTGCGCACCTCCCCTCGCTCGCCACTCGTGCGACAGATGAACATCCGGCTGAAAGCGCAGAGGTGGAGGCTCTTCGAGCCCTTATTCGTCGGTTTCCGTACTGGATGAGGGGGCGGGCCTTGCTCGCCGCGAGAAGCTTAGCAGCCAACGACGTAGCGACAGCGTACGCTGAGGCTCAAGCGTTACTGGCGCTAGCTCCAAAAAACTCCCACTACCACCCCACCGCTCTCTTTGAGCTCGGTCGATGCTTCCTGCGTCGGGGTGACGCGGCCTCTGCCCTCGCCTTTCTCGATCGAGCGCACGAGATCAGCCCAAACAATTGTCGAGTTCAAGAGGAGCGATCGGCCGCGCTTGTGCTGCTCGGGGATAAGGCGCGCGCCCTCAACATCTTGAGAACGATCAAGCCGGACGAGCTCTCTGTTGAGGGGAAGGCGGCGCTTCAGTGGCTTTCGCGCGAGCCGGCGAGTCTGTAAATAGGACAGAGTCGCCTTAACAAGAATGAGTGTGTAGGTGGGCTACCCTTCCCCCGCACCCAAGCCTACGCGCGAGCAACCTCGAGAGCGATAAAAGCCCGCTACCACCCCAAAGTGCGCCTGTTCGTGCTGTGGACGAGAGACTATTCGGCTCCGGAACGGGACAGTCGCGAATAGCCTCGAGGAGATTAGCCTACCTAAACGACGGAAAATGTGACTAGCGAACGGGGAGGATGGACCCGTACCCAGGATACTAGGACCAAAGGGCGCAGAGAAATATTTTTCAGTTTATGTGATGTGAGTATTGAACAACTTTCTATTTTACCCCATACCTAAGGTGGGAATAGAACACTTTTTAGGGTTTATGAGTTGGAAAAGACACCCTCATCTCCAAGGACCTGCTCTCCGCTAGCTGCCCAGTCTCCGTCATGTTGGGGCTCCCTCCAAATACGTCTACCCGGATCGCCAGGTAGTTCCATCGATTCTACGGGACCTCTCACGCTCCCCCCAACAACGAGAGCTCTAGATACGGCCTTGCGAACACCGCTTGAGGAGGCAAAGGGCGATGGCGCTCTCTCTGGATTGTGCCTGCCGCAGGTAACCGATTCCCACATCTCCGAGAGCAGCTCAATAGCGCACCAACGTTCGCTGTGTCGGCATACACTGACGAGCAACTCTGGTCCGATAGCGGTGTATACACCTACCAATGCACTTGAGCTACGAGCCCCAAAAACCCCTCTCAGAATCGCCTTTATAACCTCCATACGAGACCAGGGGGCTCTAGAGTTTCTGGGACAGGAGGTCAGCATACGAGGACAACAGAACTATCGGATGGGAACGATTGAGTATGCTCTCCGGGAGTCTCTCTATGGGGACCTCTCGGAGTTTATAGACATCGCCGCTATTATTACGGATGACCTGGACCGTGATGTTGAGAAATCCACGTACGGACGTCTACCCAACGCAGGCAGGAACTGGATTATGCCGAGGCACCTCGTTACTAAGCGAGGCGAATCCGTTGATGAAATTACCGTTAACATTCCATCTGATTTTCGGCATCTACCCGTCAAGTGCCCATCCAGGCCATCGGCGAAACTCGCGTTTGAGATGCGTGTTGCTAAGTTTTTAGAGGAGCGAAAGATTGATGTACTCGTCTCCGATCACGTCATGCTGCGCTTTGAGAACCTACTAACTCCAAACCTTGGCTGGTTGGGGCGGATTGTGAACACACACCCCGCTATCACAAGAGCTGACCATCCAGGGAAGAGCCTCGGCAAAGAACCCTATCAAGCAGCCATGGAAAGAGCGCAGACCCTTGTCGTAAAAGACCAGCAACTTTGGCTTCAACGCCCCTATTTGAAGATGGGCGCCTCATTCCATCTGATTGATAGCGGTATTGATACAGGCACTGTTCTTGCGGAAGCCGAGAACACCTTTGTTGCTCCCTGTAGCACAGAGATGGAGGTGAGCTACGACAATCATCTTCACTCGAAGAATCCGGTCTTCCG
>JAIXPR010000092.1 GCA_027486155.1 Pseudomonadota bacterium
CCATGCCCCAACGAAAAGCAACGACACCGAGCTAACATATTGCTACAACACCACAAATTGGCCCTCTAAAGGCCCAGTGCGGCCCTCCAGCATCTCACAAAACATTCCATCAAAACAGACACCTAGGTGACACATCCTCTCCTTTTCGACTTAAGATCCCGCGGAGATGGTACGATATCCTACGTGAGGGTTTTCTAAGGGTTACGGATCTATGCGTGTCGCTCGCTATCGCGAATCGCAAACGGGAGCTATTTACGTCGAGGCGGCGGTCGTCCTTCCGATCCTGCTCCTTGTTACCTTCGCCTCCGCATTCTTTTTTCTTCTCGCCGCACGACACTTCTCCTTGCAGATGCTCGCGAATGAGATTGCGAGGGATGTGAGCCTCTCCCTCGATCCGAGGGCCGGCGTTGCCTACGGAACTCAGGCAAGTTGCATACAGAGCAGGTGCCCGGCCACTAACACGACAGCGGCCTCCAAAGTTGACATAACCGCTATGCAAGTCGCCCGCTACAACACCGTCGGCGGATGCTGGAATTGGTGCGCAAACAGATACTATCTCCTCGCAACCGCCCCCGCGGATCCAGCCCTTCAGGTAAACCTCACGGTGTATCCGGCGTTTCAGTGGTACGATACGCCTACGACGACCACCCCTACAGTGGCTGCGGTCGGAGATTACGTACTCGTTGAATTAAGATATCCCGCTCAAGCTGTGCTCGGAGGAGGGATTCCCTTCTTCGGGGCAATTCCAAACATCAATCTGGTGGGCACAGCGATAGCGGTTATCGAGCGCCCTTCAAGGCGCTCGAGCACGGATTTATGACGACAGTAGTGGAACGGAGGCGGTATATGCGGCTCAGTGATAGGACAAAATGGCGTCGACAACGAGGGGCAAGCCTCGTCGAATTCTGTTTTACGATACCCGTCCTTCTCCTGGTCGCCGGCTCAACCGTTGATCTCTCTCGGTACATGAGATTTCTGCAGGTAACGACCTTCGTTAGTCAGGAGACCGCGGAGCAGATCTATCGTCAATGTAGTGATATCACGATCTACACTCCTGCCGATATCAGCACTACGAGCTTAACCATCAACCAAGCCATGACAGAAGGCGCCATAACGAGTTGCGTCGAACGATTGCAACTCGGAGCGCAAGAACTCCTCAACGCCTCAGTGGGTCGGGCGGCTGTTTCATCGAAGGTTTTTCGATGGCAGATAACCCAGACCTCCCCATCCACATCCTGCGGCAGCGTGACGACTCTCTCATCGGCTAACGTAAGTGTGATGTACGCCAAGGCTGACGTCGACTGCGACGACGCCGAGAACGGGGGCATTAATACTCCAGTGGCTACCCCGGCGAGTGGGTCCCCTAACACATCAAAAAAATCATCTATCATCCGGCGAGACGACGATGAGAGGAACTATGAGAAAAGCAGGTCAAGCCTCGATGACGACGAAACAGAAGAAAAACTAGCGCTTGAGGATGATGGCGTGGACCTCCAACCGACGGGTATCTACCAAACCAAAAGCACATCGGGAACCCCGAGACTCCTCGTCTCGCCCTCCACCTTATGCCAGAAGAGCCGTGTAGCAACCGTTGAAGTTGCCTACGCCTTCGAACCTATCGTCAAATTTTTACCCAACCTGATGATTAAGCTAAACACCGATGGCTCACAACGAGAGACGACCGCGCTCTAACCAGAGCGGGTTCATGACGATCATGTTTATCGTGATGTTGGGGCTGTTCCTGACATTTGCCGCCTTTGCGCTCGATCTGGGCAATATGTACCTGTGGCGTCTACGAATCGATAAGGCGGCGAGGGCTGGAGCGTTAGCGGGGCTCGGGTATCGTGGATTACAAGGGTGGACCAACGTCAGGCCTGGCGGAGCCGAAAACGGCAATCTGATTACAACCACCCAGCAGGCCGTGCAGGACAACTTGAATACGTATGGCTTGACCTTGGATCCTAACAACATAACCGTCACGTACAATCCCGCCAACGATGCTATCGCAGTAACGGTAACTCACTCTCCATCCACCCTCCTGGTTGGAAAGCTGAACGGCATATTCGGCTGGGGGTTTAATTCCACCGCGCCCGTCGGCACATTCCTCGTATCGAGACAGCATCAAGCGAATTTGAATCGAGCAAATGTGGTGCTTATGATCGACGTATCGGGGTCTATGCTCTGTCCTGAAACGGGTGATTGCTCGTGTCGTGCGACAAGTAGCTGCTCTGGATCAACGAAACTGGCTCGACTGATCGAAGGCGTTCAGCGCTTCGCGCAACAGTTCAACCCCAACCGTGACCGCATCGCGGTTATTCCCTTTAACTTGGCGGCGCAGCGGTTGTACTCATTTGGCGATGGGAGCACATTTGGTGCGGCGACTAATGGCACAGGAAACGCGGCCCTCGCGGGCCAACAAGCTGAGGACTTCCTTACCAATAGAACCCTTCTCACCTCCGTACTCACCAGTCTCGCTGGTAGTAACACTAATCACTGCGACGCCCTCGCTGAGGGTATCTTTGAGCTTGAGACGCTGAGCACCACCCTTTTTGGAGCGAACACGGGTGCCGCCGCCGAGGATCGTCGCCAACTCCAGCCCTTCGTCGTGTTCTTTACGGATGGAGCACCGAATGCCATGCGTGGCGTCTTTAGCGCCAGTGATATCAACCTAACGAGCGGATGCGATACCTATAACGCTGGGGCGAGAACTCCGGGGCAAGCGTGTGGGTCGAACGACTTCTACCATTACGCCCTTGAGTGGGTTACTACCGTGCCTCCAACTACATTCCAGTATAGAGGCCCAGGCCCCTTCGTCGCGAGACAGGTTGACGGAAACGGCGTCCCTCGCCTCTTTAGTTTTCCGATAGCTTCGGCGAGCGTCGCTCCATCGAACAGCACAACGTGTGGCACCGAGGTCAACGATCCCCTGAGGTTTGAACAGACAATCACAACAAATACGAGCACGGGACCCGGCGGACGGGGTGGAGCTAACGGCTGTCTCAGTGCGGGCACTTTTTCATTCTCTATCCCCTACACCAATCCCGACACCTCTGGTGGCTTTACCTCCCCCGCCTACGGAGCCACCGTCACTGGCGTTCCGATCAGCACCGCAAACACCACATGGCGGGATCCGAACTGGCCATCGAGCTTTTTTTTGGGCACACCGCCCGACTACGGACTACAAAAATACGACGAGCTCCCCTACTACTGCGCTATCGAAGCCGCTGACTACATCCGTACACGCTACGGAGGAACGATCTTCACCGTTGGGCTCGGCAATCCAAGCACACACCTTACCGGAGGGGGACAAGGTGCAACGTGCAACGATCCTCTTCAGGACGCGGATGACCACACATCCCGTAAAGATTTCTTCCTGGCGAGGCTCGCTTTCGCTCGTTCGATGTTTACCAATCAACTCAACCCAACAACCGTGGGCTCGCATTATCAAACCGCGGGTCCTCAGCTGACCAAAACTGTGACGGGCTGCTCTGACCATCGCCTGCTCGCCGCCGATGCCAACGGCACCTCGGCACCGGCACCAGCGATAGGATTTGCCTCAGCGGACGGTTTAGCCGACGGAGGCACAACCTACCAAGATCTCCGTCCCCTTCGCCCAATCGTGATGGATGGCCTGACCTCAAGCGCCACCTCTGGCGCCCGCCGCATAGACACCCAGGGAGAGTACTTTCCAACGAACAATCCAGCTGAGATCCCCAGAATCTTCGACCTTATCGCAAAGACGATCTTGCTGCGATCTTCGTCGTAGTCGCGGGGTGTTCTTGGGTTGCCGAGGGAGGCGAGGCAACATCCGATGTAAACGTGGTCGGAACTTCTAGAATACCATTCTCGGGTACGTTCACGAGCGCGAGCACGTTCACGTGGGGTCTTGTCTGGTATCCCTAGCGAAGGTAGTGACAGGTATACCCGTTCGGGTTCCTTTGCAGGTAGTCCTGGTGATACTCCTCAGCGCGGTACCATTCTGAGGCCGGAACAACCTCGGTCACGATTGGCGCCTTCCACTTGCCAGCCGAAGTGACCTCTGTAATCACCTCTTCAGCTATCTGCTTCTGTTCAGGGGTCGCGTAAAATATCGCCGAGCGGTACTGCGTGCCGCGGTCGTTCCCCTGGCGATTGGGCGTTGTCGGATCGTGCAGCCTAAAGAAGTATCTCAAGAGGTCGGCATACGAAAGTTTACGGGGATCGAACACGATCCGAACCGCCTCAGCGTGCCCGGTCCGGCCGGTCGTCATAATCTCATAGGTTGGGTTGGGAATACTTCCACCGGTGTAGCCGACATCGGTCGAGATAACGCCCGGTAGCTGACGGATAAGCTCCTCGACTCCCCAAAAACATCCCCCAGCGAGGATAGCGGTCTCATCGGTGGCGACGATTCCCTTGGCGGAAGGTTGCGCTTTTGCCTCATCGTTGAACAGGGGCAGGAACTCCCCATACCCCTGCGCCTCAAGTTGAGCCACGGGGATGAAACGAAGCGACGCTGAGTTGATACAGTAGCGCAACCCTTCCGGCCCCGGCCCATCGGGAAAGACATGTCCGAGGTGAGAGTCCCCCTGCTTGGACCGAACCTCAACGCGCCGCATACCGTGCGAGATATCGCTCTTCTCCGTTACCGTGCCGGACTTAATCGGCTTGGTGAAACTCGGCCACCCCGTTCCTGAGTCGAACTTATCGTCTGAGCTAAAGAGGGGTTCGCCCGAGACCACATCGACGTAGATCCCGGCGGCGTGATTGTTCCAGAACTCGTTCTGAAAAGGAGGCTCAGTGCCACACTGCTGCGTCACGTGGTACTGAAGTGGGCTTAAGCGATCTTTAAGGTCATCCTTCATATCTTTTTTCTCCTCCGCCCTACTTACAACGGTAGATACTACCAGTAAAACCGTCAGTACTACCCCTCTCATAGCATAGAGAGCTGTTTTGTGGTGTTTAGTGTTCATGGCGCTATTTCCTGTAGTCACCCGTAAGAC
>JAIXPR010000325.1 GCA_027486155.1 Pseudomonadota bacterium
GACGCTCACAAGATTCAACGCTCGATGGAGGAGTTCCTTGAGAACGCGCACGATCGAGCCGCGCGCCTGATCGAGGAGCAACACCTTATTCCAAAGGTTGATGAGGTGTTCTTTGATTTCGACACCGCGTGGCGTGAGGTCGCCGAGGCGACATCGTGCGACGTTGGGGGCATAGACGACTCAGCGACCCACGATACACACGAGAACTTACGAACGGAGAGCCTGCTCGACCTCGCGACCCAGATGCGAACCGCTGTTGGCAGTGGGAGCGCTTTTCAGCCCCTCAAGGAGTTCCTCGACATCTGGCGACGGAAGAAGTTCTCTATCGGTTTTAGCGTCGGATCTAAATCACGCGCCCAGCGTCTTCAGAGTATCCTCCTTGATATCGGGACCGACGCGCCTATCGTTGAAACAACGGCACTGGGCTGGCTCACCACACGACGACCACCGGTCGCGATCCTCGTTGGACACCTCCACGCGGGATTTCGGCTCCTCGATGAAAAGATAGCCTTCATCTCAGAGAATGAGATCTTCGGCGAACGTTCGTATCGGTCAGGTTCCGCGCCCCGGATAAGCGCCAAACGACTTCTGAGCTCGCTCTCGCTGCTCAAAGAGGGCGACCATATCGTTCACTTCGACTACGGCGTGGGGCTCTATCAAGGACTGAAGCATCTCACCGTTGAAGGGGTACTCGGCGACTTCCTGCAGATTGAGTACGCCGATAGTCGGCTCTACCTCCCCGCCCATCAGATCGGCAAGATTCAGAAATTCGTCGCCGCCGAGGGGCAGTCCCCCCGCATCGACAAACTGGGCTCCACTCGGTGGGTCAACACCAAACAAAAGATACGAGACTCGATCGTCACCCTCGCCGGAGACCTCATACGTCTCTACGCAACTCGCACCGTTGTCAAAGGATGGCGCTATGAGCCGGGGGGCGCCGAAGATGAGCGGTTCGCGGATACCTTCCCCTACGACGAGACCCCCGATCAACGTAAAGCGATCGAGGAAACCCTCAACGATCTTGCGAGCGATAAGCCGATGGACCGGATGGTGTGCGGCGATGTGGGGTTCGGAAAAACCGAGGTGGCGATCCGAGCGGCGTTCAAAGCGACCCAGCACGCCCGCCAGGTCGCGGTCTTAGTGCCCACAACGATCCTCGTTGAACAACACAAAAAGAACTTCGCGGAGCGATTCAAAGGGTATCCGGTCAAGGTCGCGGCGGTAAGCCGATTCTACTCCGCCGAGGATAACCAGAAAACCTTGGACGGTCTCGCTCGTGGCGAGGTGGATATCATCATCGGCACTCATAAACTCTTGCAGCCCGATGTTCAATTTAAGGATCTCGGATTACTGATCATCGATGAGGAGCATCGATTCGGCGTAAAACAGAAGGAGAAACTTCGCGCCTACCGCAGCAACGTGGATGTTCTTACCCTCACGGCCACACCCATTCCTCGCACCATGCACATGTCCCTTCTCGGCATCCGGGATGTCAGCCTTATTCACACCGCTCCCGTTGATCGCAAGGTCGTTCACACCTACATCGCAGAGCGTGACGACGCCTTGATACGTGACGCGATCCTGCGAGAGATCCGTCGGGGAGGACAGGTGTTCTTCCTCCACAACCGCGTCCAGAATATCGCCCTCGCGACCGCTAAGCTCGCCGAGCTCGTCCCAGAGGCTCGGTTCGATTTCGGGCATGGGCAGATGAGCGAAACCACGCTTGAGCGGATCATGAAGCGATTCGTCGATCGAGAGCTCGACGTGCTCGTCTCCACAACGATTATCGAGTCGGGCTTAGATGTGCCCAACGCCAACACGATTATCATCGACAAAGCGGATCACTTCGGTCTGGCGCAACTGTATCAGCTACGCGGGCGTGTCGGACGAAGCAAGCGACAGGCGTATGCCTACTTCCTCGTGCCCCACATGCGCTCGCTGACCGGAGAGGCGCACGAGCGCTTGAAGGTTCTGCAATCGCTTGATGCCCTCGGGGTCGGGTTTAACCTCGCTATTCGAGATCTTGAGATCCGGGGGGCGGGCAACCTGCTCGGCAAGGAGCAATCGGGGAACGTGCTCTCGGTAGGATTCGATATGTACTGTCGTATCCTGCAAGAGGCGGTGAGCGATCTGAAAGGAGACGAGCCACTTCTTGAGGATATCGTTGATCCTGATGTGCGGATCGTCGGCGTGGACGCGTTCATCCCAGACACCTATGTACCCGATATCGGCGAGCGGCTCGTACTCTACCAGCGACTCTCGAATATTCGCTCAGAGGATGAAGCGTTTGACTTACAACGGGAGATGGAGGACCGCTTCGGCCCCTGCTCGGTCGAGGTGGATAACCTGATGATGCTCATGAGGTACCGCGGCCTCTTACGGAGCTTCGGCGCCGTGAAGGCGGAGGTAACTCCGGTCAAAGCTGCGCTCACCTTCAGTCCCTTGGCCCTCCTACGCGATGGCTATCGATCTAACCCCAACACCCGAGTTGACGGACTTAAGGCACTCGGACTGGTACAAAAGAACCCACATCAGTACCGGTTTGGACGGGGGAATACCTTTACCATAGTGTTCGAGAAGGACGCCGATATTACCCTCCCAGACCTCCTCCGTCGCACCCAACAGGCACTTACCGCCATATCGTTCACCGGATCCTAACCGCCTCCCTCACTTGCGGGCCCATAGGTGAACGCATAAGATTGCGCGGTATGAAAACACCGGCCGCTCGCGCCCCCACCACAGGAAGCATCCTCATTAAAACAACGCTGTGCGTTTGGGCGACTACATGCGTTTGGGTATCTCCGGGTCTTTCGGCTCCCAAAAAGAAGGTCGAGGCGGCTCCTCAAGAGCTCGTCATCGACGCGGTAGTAGCGGCCGTGGATGATAAGCCTATTACCCTGAGCGATCTGAACTCCCGACTTACCCCTCGCCGACTGAGCTTTGAAGAGGCGAAAAAGGACCCCGAAGCGAGTCGCGCTCTTGATCAGGTTATTCAAGAGAAGCTTCTTGAGGAGGAGGCCAAGGTGAAGCGCCTCTCGGTCTCCGATGCCGAGGTCAATGAGTACGTCTCCGAGGTGATGGAACGGAACGGCCTCTCCTCCGAGGACTTCCAAGCGGCGCTCGCGCGAGAAGGCAAGAGCCTTACCGCCTACAAGCAACAGATTAAAATAGACATCCTGAAAGCGAAGCTGACCTCATCCCTCTCCCGAGGTGGTGTCAGCGTAAGCGACTCTGAGATCGATGAGTACATCGCAAAGCACCCCGAGCTCAAAAACGCGGGGAAGGATATCAAGCTTCACCACCTGGTCATCTCAAAAGAGGGCAGGACTATCGACGAGGTAAAATCCCGCCTGATGCAGGTCAGCACCGCCCTTGAGCGAGGGGACAGCTTTATCGATGTCGCCAAGCGGCTCTCTGACACCGCCGGCTCCGAGGAGGGCAGCCTCATCGGCGTCATACCGATGAAGGACCTCAGTCCCGCTATCGCCGAAGCGGTAGGGCCATTACGAGCCGGTCAACACACCCCTCCCCTGGAAACTCCCGGGGATATTCAGATCTTCTTCGTTGAGGAACGGGTCGGAAACGAGGCCGAAAACACCGAGGAGGTGGATGAAGAGAAGCTGAAGGATGAAGTCCGTCAGATCCTTCAAAAACAGAAGACGAAGGAGCGCCTCGACGCCTTTTTTAAGAACGAGCTCTATAAGAACCACTCCGTAGATAAGAGGCTTTAAATCTCGCCCCGGGGATAGTATAAGGGCCTCACTATGAAGATTAATCCTGTTATCTTTCGCGAATACGACATCCGAGGAACCGTTGACACAGAGCTGACCCCAGAGTTCGCTCGGGTTCTTGGACGGGCCTATGCCACCTTGGCTCTTGAGAACAACATGAATCGGATCGGCATCGGTCACGATTGCCGACTCAGCTCACCAGGATACGCTCAAGCGCTTGCGGAAGGGATGGCGGACGAAGGGATCGACGTTGTCATGTCCGGCATGGGTCCAACGCCCCAGCTCTACTTCTCCGTATTTTCTCAAGACCTTGGGGGCGGTATCCAGGTAACCGGTAGCCACAACCCGCCTGACATGAACGGGTTTAAGATCCTCCTCGGCAAGAAGACCCTCTCCGGCGCTCAGATTCAAGATCTCAAGGCCCGCTGCGAGAAGGTTCTGACCACGCAACCTGCTGCCAAGCGTGGAACGATCTCCTCAGTCGATATCCGACCCTCATACATTAACTACCTGATCGAGAATTCGAAGCCTCACATGGGACCTCGCAAGCTCAAGGTTGTCGTAGACGCTGGGAACGGCGTAGGCGGCATGATCGGGCCGGACGTTCTTCGTGGACTCGGTGTAGAGGTGATCGAGCTCTTCTGCGACCCAGATGGCCGATTCCCAAATCACCATCCAGATCCAACTGAGTTGAAAAATATCAAAGACCTCATCCAAGCGGTGAAGAATCACAACGCTGATTTCGGAATCGGATGGGACGGAGACGCGGATCGCATCGGCGTCGTCGACGAGAAGGGCGATGTTGTATTCGGCGACATGCTCCTTCTCATCTATGGACGGTCGATCCTGCAAGAGAAGCCAGGCGCCACGATCATCGGCGATGTTAAGTGCTCAAACACCCTCTTCAACGATCTGAAGGCTAAGGGTGCGAACGCCATCATGTGGAAGACAGGGCATTCCCTGATCAAGGGCAAGCTCCTTGAGACCCACGGAGATCTCGCAGGCGAGATGAGCGGTCACATCTTCTTCAAGCACCGATTTTTCGGATTCGATGACGCGCTCTACGCCTCCGATCGATTGGTCGAGATCATGAGCCACCACAAGGGCACGCTCTCGTCACTCCTCTCGGATCTTACTCCGATGGTATCCACACCAGAGCTTCGAGTTGATTGCCCCGAGGATATCAAGTTCAAGATAGCTCAAGAGGCTCAGTCGGCGTTTAAGGACTTCCAAGTTGATACGATCGACGGCGTCCGCGTAACGTTCGAACATGGATGGGGACTCGTTCGCGCGTCGAACACACAGCCCGTGCTCGTCATGCGTTTCGAGGCGACTACTCCGGAGCTCCTCGAGAGCTACAAAGCGACCGTGGTTGATCGCATTGAGGCGATCAAAGCTCGGCTCGCGGCAGCGGCGTAAGTCGGCAAGGCCCGATCGCACGGCCATCGATCATTCGGTAGGGCCCGACTCCTGGCGGGCCGTATCGCCGCGCCTACCGATGAAGCATCGATACCTCCAGGTGTCATACGGCCCGCGAGGACGCGGGCCCTACCGATAAAATAAGCACACATC
>JAIXPR010000014.1 GCA_027486155.1 Pseudomonadota bacterium
ATATGCGTCGATAGTCGGTGAGATCGTAAGCGCGGGAATTTGCCCCGACGCGATCATCGTGTCTGTAGGCGGCGGTGGTTTGTACAGCGGAGTTGTTGAGGGACTGCGAGCGAATGGCTTGTCGAGCGTTCCTGTTATCGCTGTTGAAACAGAGGGCACCGCGTCCTTTTATAGCGCTATAAAAGCGAACGGCTTGGTTGAGCTTGACGCGATACGTGGCGTTGCGACCAGCCTAGGCGCTAAGAAGGTAGCGCCCAACGCCTTTGAGGCACAGAAAAATCACCCGACAAAGAGTGTCGTGCTGAGCGACGCGCAAGCGGTTTCATCGTGTCTTCGGTTCTTGGATGATCACCGAATCCTGGTTGAGCCAGCCTGCGGCGCGGCTCTTGCTCCCCTCTATGAAAATCTCCCGCAGATAAAGCCCTACCGCACGATCGTATGTGTTGTGTGTGGAGGTGCGACTGTCACCGCTGACCAGTTGTGGGCTTTTAGCGCGGATCGACCTGTCTCGTAAAACCCTCTCCTAAGCGCGAGTGTCAGGAGGAGATCCTTCTACAGAGGAGCTGGCTTAATAACTCGCAGGTGACCATTCAACGCGACGCGCTCCTTGAGCGCATTGTTCTGTATCGCCTCGGGAATCGAGCGGCGATAGAAGGCGATAAGGAACTCTAATCTCATGCGCTCGCTTCTCATTTCGAGAAGTTCCTGTCGCTCGATATCGGTGAGCCCCGCGTTGTGACCCAGCAGAAAGGATACGAGATCGTGCGCCTCAAACAAGGGCACCTCAACCTTCTCAGTGGTGAGCTCAATCAGCTTGGTGTGTAGCGAGGACGCGACGTTAGCTAGTCGGCAATCGGGGAACGCGTCGTCATCGTAGTACCCGACGATAGCTTGGGGGTAGCTACGCCCCGAGACGAAGCGCTGGACGAAGAAACGTCGTGTGCCTCTGGTCAGGATATCTATCGAGCCGTCAGAGTATCGCTTGAGTACTCGGTCGACCTGCACGCAACATCCCACCTCCGCGTTATCTCGATCAGTGGCGAAGAGAATTCCGAACTCCCGTTTCCCACGCTCCCCACTTTCATCGAGACAATCCTTCACCATCGCTTTGTATCGAGGCTCGTAGATTCGAAAGGGTATGCGTTCACCGGGAAATATGACGAAGGTGAGGGCGAAGATGGGAAGTGGCTGCTCCGGCATACCTCAAGTATATCGTGGGAGTTGAGGGGTAACGAAGCGAATTTGTTTGGGCAGGGAAATAGCGAGCTTACGGGCTATGCCGATAAGGGAATCCTAAGGAAGCGAGGCAAAACCACGATGACGCGTGCTTTTGCTAGGTAGCGGGGGTACTACTCGGAAGTCGATCGAGAAGAACTTGAAGAGCATGGCGTTCGTCTTCTAACCCCGAAGAAAAAGCCTGCAAGAGGCGAACTGACGCAAGCCGACCGGGAGCGTAATCGTAGACCCTCTAGCCGCTGCGCAGGGGTAGTGTAACTACCCAGCCATTTCTGGGGGCTCCCGAAGAAATTCAGGAACTAAACTCCCCTTTCTCTCGCTCTTGCGACAAACATGGACTTTCCCTCTCGCAAAACAACGCGAATGCGTTGTTTTGCCTCGCTTCCCTCGGGTCTGGCTCGTGGGATTTTCCATTAGGGGTACGACACCGGAAAGGATGGAGTGAGGTACGACGATACCGCGTTTAATGGCACATTCCTGGGGCCGGAGCTGACCGCGGTGGTTGCTCAAAAGTGGCAGGCTATCCTCGGATACGAACTTCCGATCGCCGTGCATAACTCGGATACGCAGATCACGCCGAGCTATCGAATTCGAGCAGCGCTAACCTACCGGTTTTAGGGCTCAATCTTCCACCCCCGGCTCTTGACGGGGCCGGGGGAAGTCGCAAGTATATGCCCATAATTCTATCAGCGACTTACAGGGAGATCGGAATGTCAGAGCAGGTGCGAAAGCTGCCTCAACAGGAAGTGGTTCAGGGCGAGGCATCGGCGCAGGAGCTGCCGGTGAAGGATATTCGCTCCTTGATGACTGAGATTCGAGATCGTGTAAAAGCGGATGTTGAGGGGAATCGAGATAAGCATCGGGAGCTTTCACGAACGATTCCACGCCTCGCTCACAGTAGAAATTTCAATCGCGGGGACCTTCACCTCTCGGAGGACCTCCGGTTTCTGAATCTCAACTACGCCTATGATTCGGAGCTGATTCCCGCAGTCATCCCCAGCCATCGCCCGGGTCCTCTCGGAAAGGTAGTTCCTCTCCTTAAACGGCTCGGTCGGAAGGTGCTGCGCAAGTTTTTCTTGGCTGATTACTTCAAGGCCCAGCGTGACTTCTCTGGTAATTTGGTCCGCCACCTTAATACGCTCAGTCAATACATCGATGATCGAGATGACGCACTCATAGCGAAGATCGATCGAATCGATGATGAACAGAGCTCCGCTATCCTCGCTTTGCGTCAAGAGATTGAGTCGCTTGAGCATAATCGGATCCGAGTTTTGGACGAGATGATTCGGGGGTTGGAAGGGATCGTCAACAACCTGCCGCGGTACACCGCCCCGAATCCCCCTCAAGCTGTGCAAAGCTCTGAGCAGCTACCGACTCCGGACCCATCCTATCTTCTCCTTGAGAATCGATACCGGGGTGGTGAGGCTGAAATTGAGAGACGACTCTCGATCTATCCAGAGATATTTAAAACCGCGCAGGGAACCGTGCTTGAGATCGGTTCAGGGCGCGGCGAGCTGCAGCGACTTTTCAAAAAGTCTGGAGTTCAGTCCTATGGTGTTGACCTCGACACGGTCATGGTGAATGTGGCGAACGCCGCGGGGTGTGACACAAAATTTGGAGATGGTATCGCGCACCTTCGGTCCCTTCCTGACGCGTCGCTCGGAGGCCTGGTAGCGATTCAGCTCGTGGAGCATCTCACACGTACCCAGTTGAGTGAGTTGTTCGAGCTTGCGAAGAGAAAGCTAAAGCCCGGCTCCAGGATAGTCTTCGAGACGATTAATCCGCAGTCTCTTTTGGCGCTCTCGTCGAATTACTTCCGCGATCCAACGCATGTGTGGCCGCAACACCCCGACACGCTCGGGTATACGGCGACCCTCGCTGGATTAAAGATAGTGGAGACTCGATACCTTTCGCCGGTTTCTCCTAACCATATGCTTAGGGAAGTTCCGGAGGATTCGAACCAGCCACCGCCGATGCTTGAGGCAACCCGTCGGATCAATCAGAACATCGAGCA
>JAIXPR010000041.1 GCA_027486155.1 Pseudomonadota bacterium
AGACAGAGAGACAGAGAGAACCGCGCGGACTGAGCCCCTACTCCTCCCGCATCGGCACAAAAGGTATGAGCGCCATGCCAGGGAGAGCGGCGACAAACGCTAAAATATAAAGATTGGTGTACCCGATAGCTTCAACGATCGCTCCCGCCTGTCCACCGACGAGGGTTCCCGGAATAGACATAATCGCGCTGCCAACGGCGTAGTGCGTTGCTTTGTACTGTTGTGAACAGGTCGTCAAAAGAAAGACAAGAAGCGCTGCGCTGCCGAGCCCAGCCGCTATCTGTTCGATACCGTGAATGGTAGCTATTAAGGAGATACCACTGAACGTCGAGGGATCAGGCTTGGCGACCGAGAGCCAGACGTAGAGCCAAATATTCAGGTTCATGGCGATCGTGAGGGGCCACATCGCCTTTCGAAGCCCCATCTTCTTAATCAGGTATCCACCCCACATGGCGCCGATGATAGTGCCGGCGGCTCCAACAATGCCCGCGATCCACGCGTACTGCTCTCCCGTAATCTTAAGCTCCCGGAGCATAAAGGGAGTCACCATCGAGAAGAGAAGCTCATCTCCCATCTTGTAGAGCACGATGAACGCTAAGACGAGCGACACCTTCGGCTGCGCGAGGTAGGTTACAAATCCCTCAACGAAGACACGCTTGGCCTTCGCGAATTGGCTTTCGACATCACCGACTGGCGTGCCTACCCTGGGAAGTAAAAAGACATGGCCCACTGCGAGGGTCGCTAAAACACCCGCTCCCACCGAGAACGCGAGCGCCCAGGCGTGATAGGCGGTGCCGGCGGTAGCGGAGCTCATCGCCCACGCGGCGAAGGCTACAAGTCCACTGCGCGCGAATACCATCGACATTCGATACGCAAGAACCCGATATCCGGAAAGAAGGGCCTGATCCTCTCGCTTTGGAATCGCCTCAAGATAGTAGCCGTCGATAGCTATATCATTAGTCGCGGCGACTATCGCCATCAGCACAAAGACGCCCGCGATCAACTCAAGGTATGCGCCGCCCTCGGCCGAAGCGGCGAAATGAGAGAGCAGGGCGACTACGCCCGTCAGTACGGCGAGAATCCCCTGCAGCGCGATCTGCCATCCACGTTTGGTACCCCATCCATCAACCAGGGGTGCCCACAGAAATTTTATGTTCCAGGGAAGTCCCAGATAGTTGAGATACCCCAGATACCGCTCCTTCACTCCAAGTTGCGTGAAGAACACCCCCGAGAGGATCCGCACGATCATGTACGGGAGCCCCTCGGCGAAGTAGGTGGTCGTCACCCATGGGATATTCCTTCGTGGGTTCTCCGGGGGCGTATGGTGAGCGGGCGTGGTCATAGAAAGGGCCGTATAGGGGCGTATTGGGTCAGTATGTCATAGGTGGGCGGAGGGGGACACCCGTGCACCTTGCTGAAGACCATCGCTTCACGCGCCGATCCCACGGCGCGCACATCGGGAGGGCGACCGTCCCCGGTCGCCGGAATGTCGAGAATGGCCAATACCCTCCGCCTCCCGCAACACGGCGGTCGAGGACAACCGCCCTCCCAGATCTAGGGTCCTTAACAACCGCACTCTCACACGCCGCGAGCCATCTATACCTCGCCCGACAAAAAAAGCCGGAGCGGTTTCCCGCTCCGGCCCAGGAGATAATTAGTTTGAAGAGAACTAATTAAAAATTGTTCCAGATGTGCTGATTCGTTACCTCGTGGTGGAAGCGAACTTCACCGCTCTTAACGGCGGTTCCTAACTCACGAGGACACCTGTCAGCGGCAGCGACCTTCCGCTCGATGAACTTGTCCTTTGCGAGCTCTCCGAGCATCTCGGAGACGAACTCACTCGATTTGCACAACCGGATCGCGTCGTAGATGTTCCCTGGAAGAACACGTGTCCGCGATCGGCGATTCTCTGTTACCTGTTGCTCGTTCTTAGGTCCTCGCAATCCGGTATAGAGGATGGAGAGGAAGGTGAGGTATGGATTGGCGTCGGGCGCCACCGTTCTCACCTCAATTCGAGCGGACTTCTCGTTACCAAGTGGAATTCGAACCATCGACGTCCGGTCCACAGCCGAAGAGCGGATCTGGTTCGGCGCCTCGAAGTGTGGATCGAGTCTTCGGTAGGCATTCACACTTGAGTTAATCAGCAAACACATATCGTTCGCATTGTTGAGAAGGCGGTCGATAAAATCCCAAGCCGCTGGAGAGAGGCCATCCTCACCGGCAGCGTCATAGAAGAGATTCTTCCCGCCCTTGGAGAGCGAAAGGTTCGTATGCATACCGCTACCGTTGATTCCAGCGATAGGCTTCGGTAGGAAGCACGCGGTCAGCCCGGAATTCGCGGCTATCTGCCGCGCGGTCAATTTGTAGAGCTGCACCTGATCCGCCGCGAGCAACGCGTCGCAGTAGGTATAGTTCAACTCGAACTGAGATGGAGCGACCTCTGGGTGATCCTTCTCGTTCTCAAAGGCCATAGCGCGTTGCGCCTCGGCGAGAGAATCGATGAATATCTTGAGCGGGTCCTTTGGCAGCGAGTTGTAATACCCACCACTCGACACCAACTTGAAGCCAACACTGTCAGAGAATGTTTGCTCAGCGTCGCGACCCTCAAAGAGAAAGCCCTCGCATTCTACCGATATCTGCGCGGTGATCTTCTCCCGTTGATAGAGTTCATCAACGAAATCTTTTAAACGACCTCGCATGTCAGAGCTGTACCCTCGCCCATCGCGATCTTTAATAAGACCGAAGACGAGGACCTTTCCCGGGCCGAACACATCGCTTGGCAACCATCGGAACGAACCCCAATCGATAGCAAGGCGAAGATCGGACTCTTTGACGACTGAGAACCCACGAATCGAGGATCCATCGAAGGTGAGGTTGTCGTACGACTTGAGAAGGAATTTCTTATCGTAGTCCAACATGTGGAGGCGTCCCTCAATGTCCGTGAAACAAACGGTCACGGCCTTGATGCGCTTCTCCTCATGCAAATATCTGAGATAGTGCTCTCGCAGCTCCTCCTCCGAACTACGCTTGGCGACCCGATCCTTCGCCTCGAGGTTGAGCTGTTCAAGTTCGTCGTAAGGAATTTCAAGGAAGTTGCGTAGTTGTATCTCCATAAGCCCTTAAGATAAGCAAGGTTGGTTTTATGCTTATTTAGCACCGAATTAGCCTTGCCACCTAGAAAATTATGCTTCAGAACGGCATTTTAAGAGCAAAAACTCAAAGAGAAGCCCCAACCTCGTGAAATGAGTATGAGGGCGGTCATCAGAAAGCCGGTGGCCTATGGGCTACTTCGAGATGGCCGCGTCAACGGCCTCGGTTATGGCGGGACTGAGCGGCTTCACCGAGGAGGGGAACCGTTCCAACACAAGGCCGTCCTTACTCACGAGGAACTTCTCGAAATTCCAGCCAACCTCCTTCCCCCCGGTGCTCGTGGTTAAAAACCGATAGACCGGGTCCTTAGCCTCCCCGAGCACCTTTGTCTTTGAGAAGAGCGGAAACGAGACGCCGAATTTTGAGGAGCAGAACTTTTGAATCTCAGCCTCAGAGCCAGGCTCCTGCCCGCCGAAATCGTTGCTCGGAAAGCCAAGCACCACGAAACCGCGATCCTTGTAGCGTTCGTACAACTCCTGAAGTTCGGTGTACTGCGGCGTGTATCCACATTGCGACGCCGTGTTGACCACAAGCGCTACCTTCCCTTTAAAATCGGAGAGATTCTCGCGAGAGCCGTCGATTCGGGTCGCCTGCATCTCATAGAGGGAGGACTGGGCAGACGCCCCGATGGAAAACGAAATCACGTTCAATAAAACACAACCTGCCAGGAACGCTATCTTCATACACTGTACCCCCTCGAATGCCGACACCAAAGGCATTACCTTCAGTCTCATACCATCAAATACGCAGGGATCGTATGTCAGCGGAGAGCTACTTCGCCAGCGTCATCTGATCCATAACCTTCCCAGAAGCGAGATCTATGAAGGATATACTCTTCACCTGCGAAATATTCGCCTCTTCCGCGGCTTTCTTGAGCGAACCGAAGAACTTCTCCTTAGCGAATGGAGGCATCTGACTCATCGGGAAGTCCTTAAAGGTGAGTCGCAACTCATCCTTGACCTCCTCATGTCCAACAAACTTTGGACCAGCCACAGGATTACTCTTTACCTGCGCGACGAAGCCCGCGACTCCGGTCAACGCCGAAGGAGCAGCCGGAGCGTTCTCGGAGCTTGGTACGTTGCCACGAACCGGCGAAGTGCTCGCACCCGCTTGAGATTCAAGCGTCGTCATGAAGGCGGAGAAGCGCGCACGAGCCTCGTCTGAGGGAGCCAACGTAAGCGCGGAGGTGCCGGTCTCCTTTGCCTTCGAAAGATCACCCTGCTGCGCGTAGGTAATAGCAAGGTACGCCATCGCCGGGAAGTTCTTTGGATCTTGCTTCAGAACCGAGTTCAACTCGGCGACCGATTTATCGTACTGCCCTAGAAATGTGAGGGTGCTAGCGTAACGCGCTCGCGCGCCGTGGTTATCAGGCTCAAGCTTGAGGTAGCGCTCGTAAAACTCCTGAGCTTTCGTGAACGCCTTCTGATCGAACGAGACGTCAGCCATCATCACGAGAGCCGCGGGATCGTTAGGCTCCATAGCCAGGATACGGCTCAATACATCGATCATCTCAAACACCATCGCGTTCGATGAATGCGGATTTTCTCGCAATTTGTCACCGAGTATCCCGGCGAGTATCTTCAACTTGTCCAGGTTCTGAGGGTCTTTTTCCAGCTGCTCCCTGAGGAGCGCCACCTGAGGGTCATCGATGGTCGTTTGAGCCTCAGGCTCAGAATGCTGTTTTGCAATCTGCTCGTTCTTAGGAGGGATAAGGAAACTCTGGAGAGCGAACCCGAGCCCGAAAAGAACCACAGCCGAGCCACCAAGAACGAGGGGAAACGAGCCAGTTCGTCGCGTAAGACGCTTTCCACACGACGGACAGAACCTCATCGCGTCGGTTACCGGACCACTGCATCGCGAACACACTGTTATATTCAAACTCATCTGTTTTCTCCAACGGTTACGCCGGTAATGATCAACTATCTAGCGTCAAAGATCCAGCTTTGCACCGACGAGCGTCGAGAACGCATCACTTAGTAAGTAAGGTCAGGAGATCCGTAGAGTTTTTGGGTCCCTGCCACCGAACCACCAGACTCGCGGGAAGCGTGTCGCGGCGAGGCTTTGAGGAACGAGGTTATGACCTCACCTCTCATAGGACGGCCCGAGCGGTTAATGAATTGTCGCTCGAAAAGTCCCGTGATATTTAGGCCTTGGCCAGGTTTTTTCAAGGATTGATGTGAGCACCACGACCCCTCAGTACACCATCAGAACACCTCGCAACCGAGCTCCTCTCAGCATGTCGTTGGTCATCCCCTGCTACAACGAGGAGGATGTCCTTCCAGAACTACGTAGACGCCTGAAAGATCTCGTCTCCAAATATTCGTTTCCGATCGAGGTCGTGCTGATTGATGACGGCAGTAAGGACAACACCTGGCCGATGATTCAGCAGTACTCTCAGGAGGACGGATTTATTAAAGCGGTTCGCCTCGCGAGAAACTTTGGACACCAAACAGCTATCACCTGTGGACTCGACCAAACCCGAGGTGAGGTGGTGGTGATACTCGACGCCGATCTGCAGGACCCGCCGGAGCTCATTCCGGAGATGCTCAACGAGTGGAGCGATGGCTACGACGTCGTGTACGGACAACGACGCAAACGAGCGGGAGAGTCAGCTTCAAAGAAATTCTTTGCCTTCGCTTTCTATCGAATCTTTGAGCAGATCGCTGGCCTTAAGGTTCCCCGCGACACCGGAGATTTCAGATTAATGGATCGACGGGCCGTTGACGCGTTGCAATCACTTCGCGAGCGCCATCGATTCGTTCGTGGGATGGTGTCATGGATCGGATATCATCAAAAGGCTGTTCAGTATGACCGCCCTGAGCGATTCGCGGGGGTAACGAAGTATCCCTTCCGCAAGTCCCTCTTTCTCGCAATCGACGCCATTACGTCGTTTACCTACGCGCCCCTTCGCCTCGCTTCGTATCTCGGTCTCGCGACCTCTGCCTTGGCGTTCCTCTACATAGTTGTGGTCGTGGCGCTCAAACTCGTCGGCATCAGCTTTCCTGGTTACACCTCGATTATGGCCGCTATCCTACTACTTGGCGGCGTTCAGCTAACGGTATTGGGAATTCTTGGTGAATACGTAGGAAGAATCTTCGAACAAGGACAATCCCGACCGCTCTATCTCATCGATCAAGTTCAAGGCGAACCACTAGCTCACGCCGCGGCGCCATCCAAGTATGCGCACGGCTAAGATTGTGAAGCGCTACTTCAACGTAGGAGGACAAATATGACGAAGCCCCGAATCGCGATTATTGGAGGAGGATTCACCGGCCTTTCCGCCGCGTACGACCTCTGCAAAGCTGGATGCGACGTCACGATATTTGAACATGACGCCGACATCGGCGGCCTCGCTGGAACGTTCGAACTCTCCCCGGGCGTTCGAGTGGAGAAGTTTTATCACCACTGGTTTACCTCGGACGTTGATGTGTTACAGCTCATCGATGACCTTGGGCTCTCGCACCTGAAACGGTACGTATCTTCAAACACGGGGCTCTACTACACAAATTCGATCTTTCGACTGGCCAGTCCCCTCGATCTTTTAAAATTCCACCCGATCCCACTTCTTGATCGTATCCGCACCGGCTTTATGGCCCTGATGGCGCGACGGATCAATTCGTGGCGCGAGCTTGAGGACATCTCCGCCGAGGAGTGGATGATCAAGTATGGTGGCAAGAAAGCGTACGACGTGATCTGGAATCCCTTGATGCAGGGGAAGTTCGGCGCTGAGGCGAAGAACGTTTCGGCTGTGTGGATTTGGAACAAACTCAAACTTCGCGGCTCAAGCCGTAACAAAAAGGGCGGCGAGAGCCTCGTCTATTTCGGTGGAAGCTTCGGAGCCCTTACGGATGGCATTCGCGCCGCTCTTGAGGAAGCTGGTGTCACCATAAAGACCTCAACCGGTGTCAAATCTATCGTTGTTGATAACGGTCGCGCGGTTGGCGTTGAGACCTCCACTGGTCGGCACGCCGCTGATGTCGTTCTCTGCACCACTGCCCTCCCTCAATTTTTGGAGATGACACCGGGCCTGCCTGCTTCGTACGTCGACAAGTGCCAGCAGATCAGATTTCTTGGTAACACCTGTTTGGTTCTGAGCCTCAATCGCTCACTCTCAAGCACCTACTGGCTGAACGTGGCGGATCCTTCATTTCCTTTCGTTGGCATCATCGAGCACACAAACCTCGACGATAAAGCGAACTACAACGGAGAGCACATTGTGTATCTCTCCAAGTATCTCCCGACGACGGAAGCTCTCTTCTCGATGAACGCAGAAGAGACCTACCAGTACTGCGAGCCCTTCATTCAGCGGATCTTCCCTGACTTCAATCGCTCGTGGGTCAACTCCTTCCACGTCTGGAAGGCTCGGTACAGTCAACCCGTTATCACCAAGCGCTACTCCCAAAACATTCCCGGCTTCCAGACCCCGATCAAGTCGTTATGGCTCAACACCATGGCGCAGATCTATCCGGAAGATCGCGGAACCAACTATGCCGTGAGGTATGGTCGCAAGGTAGCGCGGGAGATCCTAGCTAGCATCTCAACGACACACGGTGAGTCCGAGTCGTCTGAGCACGTAGTAGGGAAAGCGGTTTCGCAGTAACGAGAGGGGCGCGCCGCGGAGAGTTCCCGGAAACGACCTTCCAATTTGTATAACGATGTCGGATTGCGCTTACCAGCTTTCCGATAGAGGAGCTACGCATGACACAGAGAGATGTAACAACGGAGGCAGCTGAGAGCTGCTGTCGCGAACAAAGCTGTTGGAAGAGCTTTTTTACAGGCCCCCAATGGCTCGCGTATGGGCTATTCATCCTGGTGGGCCTTATCCTTCGATGGACCCTGCTCGATGCCCGACCGTACCATCACGATGAGTCGCTCCACGGCATGTACGGCCGATACTTCTACGACTTCCCGGAGAATAACTATTATAAGTACGACCCGATGCTGCACGGGCCCATGCTCTACAACAGCATGCGGTTTATTTACGCGTGGTTCGGCGACTCGCTGTGGGCCGCGCGGACCCCCACCTGCATAATGGGCTCTCTCTTCATGCTCGTTCCCTTCCTCTTTAGAAGGTACTTCCTACAGAGCTCTGTGCTCATCCTTACCGCCGCCGTGGCTCTCTCTCCTACCCTCGTGTACTGGGCGCGGTTTCTACGTGAGGACTCGTGGGTAGTTGCCGGCATGATCTTTACCCTGATCGGATTCACTATCGCTTCCAATCCGTGGAAAGCATTCTTCGTTCTCTTCGGAATTACCGTTCAGTGGTGCACGAAGGAGAGCGCAATCGTCTCTATAGCCGTCCTCCTCGGATACCTCATCTTCGAGGCGTTCTTTAAGGTTTTCGTTCTCAAGAGCTGGGAGACCCTTGCCGGACGAATCTGGAACCACATCAAGAGCTACCCGTGGAATACCGCGTGGGCGATCGTCGTATGCTTCTTGATCTACGCCTGGTTCTACGGCGCTGGCTTCCGGTACGAGAAGGGAATTTGGGCAGGTCTTGGAAAGACTGCGTACGATTACTGGGCAGCGCACCACGCGATGGAGCGAATCCAGGGGCCGTTTAACTTTCATGTCTACGTGCTTGGCTGGTATGAGCTTCCAGTTTTCTTAGCGTTCCTTACGCACCTCGTTCTTTTCTACCGAAGAACGACGAGTGAGATACGGTACGCGGGTCTCTTCGTGGGGGCCCTCATTACGCTCGCTTGCTTCACTACGGATCCCGCCACTATCCGCGAGAACCCCCTCTGGAAGCTGTTTAAGCTCAAGGATACCCTCGATATCATCGGGCTCTTTGTGCTGCTCTGCCACGCGCCATTGGTGACGATCCACCACCTTCTCAAGAGAGAGGATGGCCTCGCGGCTACAGGGTATTTCGCCACAGCTACCTTTTTCGTCTACAGCTACCTCGGCGAGAAGGTTCCATGGCTCTCCGTGTATCCGTTGATATTCCTACTGCCATACCTCACGCTTTTCTATCAGGACTACTTTAAGAAGTATCCGGTTGATTACAAGCACTACCCGGTGAAGCGCGCGCTGCTCTACGCTGGGTCACTCCTCGCTGTGTTGGCTCTCATCTTCATCTTGGAGCGCAAGCCAGCCGATATGATCATGGACCCTAAAGCTCGGGATCCTCAGAAGATGGAGGACATCCTCTTCTTGTGCACCGGCATTCTCCTGATAGCTATCGCTCTTGGGGACCAATTTGGCAGATACCTTGGCCGATTTAATGTAGGGAAATGGATCACGGTCGCCGCGATCCTGTTCACGCTTCGCGCGTCAGTGCAGACAAACTTTGTCTACGCCGGTCGAGAGACTGAGTACCTCTCTCAGGTACACACAACCTACGACCTTCAGGAGATAGCGCTCTACATCATCGATGATGTTCGGAATCAGCGTCACGGCTATAAGCCGCTTGTCTTCGCTACGGGCGAGGCGACATGGCCACTCGCGTGGTACTTCCGACACCTCAAAGACGAGTACAGGTTCACCGCTAAGCCTGAGGAGCGTAGCAAGTACACCTATCTCTTCATCGATTGGAAGGATAAACGGGAACCTGGGGAGATTCCGGAGGGATACACTGCCCGCAAGGTCAACTTGCGTGGGTGGTGGGTACCGGACTTCAAGCTGGTCACGCTCAAGAAGTTCCTGCGGTACTCCATCAATCACTATCCATGGAGTCCCTCTGGCTTCACCTACACGACCCTCCTCATGGCCAAGGACCGTGATCGGTTTAAAGAGTAATCGCTCCTCGTAAGGAGTAAGGGTACAAGGGCGTTGTCACGATGGTGTGGCCACGCCCTTTGTTTTTGACTATGAAATCTGTCGACGAACGAGCAACTCAAACGCGCCTTCAACGTGCAGCGGTGATTCACGCAAAGCTAGATCGTGTCTCTCGGATACCAGTGCGTGAATATCCTTCTCCCGCGCTTGGGATATCCGAATTAACCCTCCATCCGCGGTAACCCTCGTTACCTCAGCCAAGACCTCTCTGGAGGTAGGCGAGCCGGGTTCTCCCAATGACCAGCCCGTGAGCCTACCCTCAACTCGATCAAATGCACCATCAACGAACGGAAGCCGTTCGACGTGACCATAGTGAAGGAAATATGGTGTCTGAGCACCAACCGCACAGGAATCCACTCCATAGGCATCTACTCCAAGCTCGCGAAGCGCACGAACCTTAGAGCCACCTCCACAGCTGAGGTCAAGTAGACGTTTTCCTTTACAGTCTTGATAGTCACGCCAAGCCTCGGGCCAATCATGTTCGATTGGCAGATCGGTAACCTTTCCGGCAGAGGCAACTAGAAAGTTCGATGACATACGCGCGAAGTGCCCGCTCTGATTGCCCACACCGAGGTCGGACCTGACGACGATCTCCCCCTGGGAACTTCTCCCAACAGTGACATGCCCATCGCTACTCCACTGCTTAACCAAAGCGCTCACCGATGTGGGGTCTACGCTCGCCGGAAGGACGATCTCTCCACACCTTAATTGCGCGGAGATAACTGAGAGTCGATGCATCACGTGGCGAGAATCGAACGGCGGAAGTAGCGCGATCGTATCCGCGTCTGGTCGCAGGAGGGATTGTTCGCGCGGAGCGGTGGGAAGATGCGCGCCCTCAACCCACGGCTTCGCCTCCATGGCGGGAGATGGCTTTGGAAGACTGTTCGGTGGTGTGGCGCGAGGACCATCCATACGAGGGGGTTATGGCCCCAAGATAGGCCCATGTGTCCTTACAAGCCGCAATCTGTACCTATGGTCAGACTCGTAGCTAAGTCACCGCATTGACGAGGTTTTTACCACCCTCCTAGGATAGTGGAATCTGGTAGAGGGCATAATCACCACTCTTAATCACCGAAGCGAAGCAGGAATAATCCTGACCTCGGGCACCTGGATAGGCCTTCTCTTCAAGCGTTCCAACCACGATGTAGCTAATCTGCTCTTTTCGCGCGATCTCTTTACGGGCCGCGCAATCGTTCTCGTTGTAAAACTGCTTCGTAACGTTCTCTCGGCGGCTCGACTCACCGTACACCTTGTTGAGCAGGTTAATGTGATTGGTCCATCCTAAGTAGCTTGGCTGTGATGAGAGGGTAGAGACGAAAGCTGTATAGCTATACGCACGCCCTTGAGCCTCGAGAGCCCTTCCCTTAGGAAGCTGGCGAAGAGCTCGGATAATATCTGCCGAACCTCGATGCCAGCGGTTTGCCTCGCCCAATCCCTCAAGCTTCGCTTCAAATGTTGGGTCCTGGCTTCCATTTTGCCGCATCGGCACGGTATGGGAGTAGAATTTACTGAATCCAAAACACAATCCGACAGCGATAACCCCACCAACCGCGATGGGAAAGGCCTTGCCGTATTCAACGACAAGGGGCTCATACTTTTTCAGAGCCCGTATCATAACACTGACGGCGCCTATCCCGAGAAGGCCCCATGCTGTCGTGTAGAGCTTGAATATCGTGTTCATACGGTCGATCTCTGGGCCGTATGAGTCATCAAGGAAGACGATCTCGGGTGTCAGAATAAGCACCAAACCGGACACGATCAGCGCGTCCTCGAAAACTCGTCCCCATCCACCGTCTTGTCCGCCCTCCTTGTCCGCTAGAAACCGAACGACCTGGAAGGCCATGATACAGTAGATAAACAACGCCGCTTTATCGTAGAGCAGCGAGAGCCCTAAGAACCCTGCCAAAACAAGGGTCTGTGCTGAGAGGCGAAGGAGGAGAAGCGAACCAAGGGTCAGGAAGCCCAATTGAATTCCCCAGTGCATAAACAGCTCCGCTGTTGTTGTCACTTGAGTTGGTTGTCGTACGAATCGGGGAGGGATCTGCTCGGGAGGAACGATATGATGGCCAGAGAGCCATAGGGTGCCAAATACGATAAGCCAGAAGGCGCTCCACATCACGTTCGGACGAACGCTCTTTACGCGAGATACCAATCCGGGTGGTATGAGAGCAGCCGGAAAGCTCATCAAGAAGAAACCAAGACCAATAACCAGCACAACGACACTCGCGAGAGGCTTCTCCGGGTTATGGTACCTAACGAGCCCGATAAGACACGCCAAGAGAACGATCAGCCCGAGTCCCGCCTTGACCAATTGAGAGGTTGCGACATCTTTGAGGTAGCTCGTCTTGAGCGGGTTGTTCGACCCGAGAAAGAAGAATCCCGCGAGAACTCCGATACACCCAACGGTGCCGAGCCACATCGGAACCTCCCAAGCGTTACTCGCTTTTAAGAACAGCGCCGCTCCAAGAACAAAGAGTCCAGCTTGAGACATTCGGAAGAGCGTTGGTTGCGTACTCGTTACAATTCGGTAGAGAAGCAACACGAAGAATGGGAGCGCCGCTATGTTTAAGAAATGGGGATGCGCGTCTCCGAGTACAAACGACCAGGCGGGAAACTCATCGATTGCGCCCTTAATAACTCGAGAGGGCCCCCACCATCCCTTGTCTGGCTCGAAACCAAAGCCCTGATCGCTTCGCATAAGACAGAGGATACCAGCGACGTTCGCCCCGAACGGAATAAAGAACCCGGCCATGGTCGCCACCCCAACTCCGCCACGGAGAATGACACGCACTATCTGGAAGATTACCGCGGCGTAAAGCGCCATCGAGAAGGAGAGGAGCGCGTGGTAGGCCTCCCACGTCGCCATACCCAGCACCGTGCTCAAGAGATTACCGAAGCGGTACCAATAGACGTAATAGTTAAGCTTGATACCATCCATCCACGGCTCTTTTGGAATCACCGGGGAATCGATCGAGGAGGCCAACATCGAGTAATCACGTAATCGCTCCCCAAGGTCGATGAAATCGGGCCACCGCATGCACAACGCGTAAGCGACACAAAAAACGACCGCGAAGAAGATGACTGGATAGAGGTCGGTTCTTTCAACCTTGCCGGATCTTTTACCGAATACCTTGTAGGCGAACCCGGTCACAGCACCGAATGAGATAAGATAGAGGATCCACGAAACCAAGGTCGATGGATCCGCATACCCAACTTGCAGGAGGGCCCACGCCAGAAGGAATCTAACAACGGGGATAAGAAGCAACGCGCCGAAGACGAACTCAAAGAGCGGCGCGGCTATAGTAGTGCCTACCACTGTGAGGAGCGCCACAAGAAGTAAAAGTGTCATGATTATGAACCAGCCTTATAGTTTGGATTGAATGTGGAGAGATAGGTCACGTAGATATGCGTGTTTCCGAAGCTCGCGACCTTCGTGAAGAGCTCCGGATGTCCATCAAATTTTTCAGGATAGAAAGGTCTATTATTCGCGCGCTCAAGCTGACCGATGACTATGTAGTCGATCTTATACTTGGCGATGAGCTCTTTGGTGAGCTCGAGGTCGTCACTCGTATAGATCGCTCGAATAGCTTTTTTGCGCTCGATTAAAGCCTGGTCAGTCAAACCTCGCTGTCGAGTGTGATGCTCCCAACCCAATATGGTCGGAAGTCCGGTGTTCATCGAGATTCGGGTGAATTCTCGATAGGCATCTCCGTGAGCCTCCAAGATCGTAGCCATCCCATCAACGTTTTTGGTGAGCCACGCCACGACCTGCGCGTCCTCGCGCGCCTGAGGCATTTCGGGAAGAAAAGCCGTTCCATCGAGGGTATAAAATCGCACAGGAACCCGCTTGAGGGTCACCGTGGCATATACATTGAACGCCGCTCCTAATACCTGCACAAACACAAACACCGCGATGATCGTTGTGAAGGCGTATCGCAGTCTTTTGCCACCCATCTCCCATACCATACGACCTACGAAGAAGAGCAAGAGCATGGTCGAGACGCCGCTAAGCATCCAGACCGCCATATACCCCTTAAAGATCGTGTTCATGCGATCGATCAGGTAGAAGAGTTCAACCATCATCATCAGAAAGGCGGGCATAACGATGAAAAGAGCCGATATTCGTCGCTCTGGCGTCTCTCGTGATGACCACAGAACGAAGTAGGCCGCGCCGATCACAAGACAGCAGTAGATGATAAGTCCTATCGGTTGGCGATGAATTCCCTGCGATAGGCTCGCAAGGTACGGAAACGACGCGAGGACTACCACTCCAAGGGCGGTGACGAAACCAAGCACGGAATGCTCTCTCAGAGCGCGCACCTTTCGCGCTCCCAGGAGAAGCAAGCAAAGCACCGTTGGAATCATCCAATAGCCGAGGGTCCGAACGAACATGAGCGTTTTATTGAACTCACGATCGTATACCCAGCCCCAACCGGCTACCTGTTTGAAGCTCACGCCACGCTGGTACAACCACGCCATCAGCCCCGCACTCGCCCCAACGAGCG
>JAIXPR010000083.1 GCA_027486155.1 Pseudomonadota bacterium
GTCCAAAATCCTTGGTAACCCAAACCACATCCACTCGAGCGCCAGGCTGAGCCCATCCCTCAACGCTACTAGTCGCGTCCACCGCGATCGCGATAGCTCGATAACCTTTAGGAATGCTCGCCGTCAAAGCGTTTACCGGCTGCAAACTGGTGAGAAAATCGCGGTGAATTGGCTGCCCAGCGACGAGCATCCCTTTGCTAAAAAGACCTTTGACCTCCTCGAAGTCTCTGATGATATCCGTGCCCACTACTATCTCAGGCTTACTAACACGATGAAACATTTTGGGCTCAAGCGTCGCTCCCGGGGGAATACTTTGAAGCGGCACGATAATATCTATCATTCCCTCGGCGACCCGTTGTGGTGGAGGGGCTACCACTGTATTGGCTTTGCTTAGAGGACTTGAGAGATGAATAATCATTCCCATCACAACCGCGAAACAAACTCCAAGCGCGGTAACCATGACCAGTCTCTGAGAACTAGACCGTCCTCGCCTTTTGTTGCGACTGTAGGTGCTGGTGATTGCCATAAGTTGGTATTCCCCGCCCGTTCACGTGCCCCATAGATCGCGTTGCGAACGCGCTCATCGGGCGTTGAGTGTACGGACTCCTCCTACATTTCTATCGGCATAGTTTATGAGAACACTTCACGTTTTTTTTCTAATTTAGATAACTTACTAAAAGAACTGCTGATTTATGGGACTTCCCGAGTACCTCTGGCGGTCATCTACGTACGAGGGGCTGCGGCGGCAAGGACGAAGCGCTCGTATCCCTTTATTAGAAAACGTCTCAACACGTCGCCAAGAACTAGTTTTTTGCATGAGTAATCGCCGACGAAGACGATGACGAGTGACGGAGGACGAGAACCGTCCTCGGATACCGGTTTACGTTTTTAACGTAATCGTGACGCGTCATCGTCATCGAAAATACATGAGCCCCACCGCCTCGACTTTAACCACACCACAGCGCGCTGAATAAATCGGGAAAAGTCCGATACAAACGGGTGGCTACGAAGCTCGTAGCAGATCCAACTTACCGAGCAAAAAAACAAGCGCAAGCTCCACGCGAACTACTCGTTCTCCCAATCCGATCCGGTGAAACCCACATCGGTCAAAGACATTGATCTCCCCATCACTCCACCCACGCTCAGGTCCAATAGCGATAATCGAGGCCCCTCCGTGAACAAGAGACGAGTCACCACACCGCAAAGGAACGCCACCTGGGTGGGCGACAATGTTGTGAACCTTTGATACACCGGACTCTCGCATGAGGGTTTCGGCCACCGTCGAAAGCTTGTTCTCAATAAAATATGAGAATGTTCGATGCACGACGATCTCAGGCTTTCGACTATCCCAAATCTGCTCAAGAGCTTTGAGCGCCTCCTCCTCAATGCTTTCCTCGTCAAGGGACCGAGATTGCAGATAGCTTTTCTCTCCCTTCTCACTTCTCACCAAATGCAACGATGAGACACCGAACATGACCGCGGCTTGGATGACTTTTTTAATCGTTTGGGGACGACTTACCCCGACAAGTAACGAGACTGGAATCGGTTCTAAGCATTCGTCGGAAAGCGCCAATTCAATCGTTACCTTATCGATCGAGGCGAAGAGGATTCGCCCCTGTCCTCGTCGTCCTCCCATCACCGCCACCTTGAGGGATTGCCCCTCCCGCACTCCGTGAGTATCAAAGGCGTAGCGCGCCCGCGCACCCTCTAAAACGGCAACCGCGCTCTCACGCACTTCTTGAGGGAACAGGACGAGGGAATTCATGAATACTACCCTTAGGCGCGACAATATGAAGAAAGTAGCGAGAGACATCAAAACCTGAGCTGGCTCCCCTACGTTGGCGCGCTTCAGGGGTAGAAGCTCTCATTTTTTATTTGTAGACTGGCCAGAGAAATTCGTCAAAAAATGCATCCAGAGACCCCTATGCCACACTCCAGGACCACAACGCTCGACGCGCTCATCTCCCTTCGAAGCGCCCTCTCACCCACCTCTCCCGATCCCGCGGCCGTTCCAACGCTCATAGACGCCTCCCTCGCGGCTCTCTTCCCTCAACATTCGGGGGGAAGACACCTCGAACGCCCCGCTCTTAGCGGCCTACTTTCGACCATCGAAACGACACTCACAAAGCTGTGTCAGCCAATCCTCGCTGATGAACGTGAGGTCGCCACGCTTGTTGAGGGGTTCCTGGAGCACCTTCCCGAGTTTCACGCGGTTCTCCTTGAGGATGCTCAAGCGATCTATAAAGGGGACCCTGCCGCCAAAAGTTTAGATGAAGTTATTCTCGCGTACCCTGGATTCCTGGCCATCGCGGTGTACCGGCTCGCGCACTGGCTCTACCGCAACAAAGTAAACACGGTGCCCCGCATGCTCGCTGAGCACGCCCATCGCGTTACCGGCATCGACATTCACCCTGGAGCGACGATCGGAAGATCCTTTGTGATTGATCATGGAACCGGCATCGTGATCGGTGAGACCACGGTCATTCATGACAACGTCAAAATATATCAGGGGGTCACGCTCGGGGCCCTGAGTGTGAACAAGTCCCTCGCTGATAGACAACGGCATCCGACGATTGAGCGCGACGTGGTGATTTACGCGAACGCCACAATCCTTGGGGGCAAAACAGTCATCGGCGCCGGCAGTATCGTCGGTGGAAACGTCTGGATTACGGAGAGTGTCGCCCCAGGCTCCCGAATTTATCACCAACGCTCGTAAAATCTCGCGCTTTCCAGACGTGCTGAAATGAGCCCTTTGAGAGGCCGCCTTGCCCTCCTCGAACCAAAAGAGGTGTTTGAGCGAAGATGAGGAGCTGAGTCCCTTGCATCCGTGAATGCATCCACTTCGCGAGCGGTTCCCCGATCAGTTGGTCACGAAGCTGCTCAGAGATCTCCATGACCTCGGGTAACACCTCATTCACTCTATGAGCCAACTCAAGGATAGAGAGCTCTCGTAACTCTCTCCCCGTCGAAGCAGCGCGTTCTCCCCACCACTGATGCCCCAATTCGGTCAACGCGAGGGCTACGATTCGCGCGCGCAACGACGGTCCGACAACGTGCTCGCTTACGCGGGGATGATTGCCGAGCATGCGATTAACATCTCTTACAACATCAAAGGGATGGCGGGTCATGGCACGCCCTATGGACTCAACAAGGCACGTCGCTGGCAATCGCCGCCCCAGCTCACGAGCCTGTCGTTTTGATTCGAAGTAATAGCGACACTCCGGACCTGATTTCGAGGGCCCCCTGCTCATCCTCGTAAAGGGCTCTACTATAGGGCGCAATCCTTGGAATCGGGACGGAAGTGAGCACCATATCTCGTCATCATCCTCACATGCATGGCGGCTGTGCCATGCGACAGGAACACCCATCGTCGCATCGAGATCCCGGCGTTCATCGGTCCGCAGACCAAGGAGGTCGCAAACCTGCTGCTCGAGAAGCCCCTCAACAACGAGGAGCAGGGCCTGTAGAGAGAGATACTGATGAGGATTCCATACCTCACTTGGATTGAAAGACACCTCGGTAGGATCATGCGCCACAAGCGCCCGCTTCAAGCCCACCGCGGCTTCGATGAGTGAGTCATCAATCCCATCCAGGGAGCTTGGAATAGGAAGAGAGCGGACAATCCCCTCGGGAAGTTGAGCCTTTCCTCCGAGCCTTCGAGCCACAGCTGAAGCCACTCGTGAGTTGAGGAAGGCGATATATCGCCGGTCATCACAGAAAACCCCAGCGGCGGCGGCTCTTCCAAATGACCATCCCGCTTCCTTCGTTCGGAGACCCAGGGCGCCGTTGGCGAACCAGGTGTAGGTCCATCCCTCCCGAGCGAACCACGACTCGACCGCAAGCCCACTTTTCGAGTCGTCCGCGAAGCGCGCCCGCCCCTCCCCCCAGTCGAGAACATATCGATTAAGGCCAAACCATCGGTCGTATCCACCTCCCTTACTGTGAACGATCCACCGTGACCGATCCGGTGGCACACTCCACACATAGCGCACAAATCGTCGGTCATCACTCGTCTGCAATCCAACCAATACGGACGCGACCTCCTTCAGTGTTCGTGTAGAGGAGAGTAGCGCTGTTGGGACACCGTGATTAAGAATGAACGAGGAGCTCATGCCGTGTTCAAGAAGATCCACCTGACGCACCCGTGGGGTATGAGCCTCTGACCACGATCGCAGACGCGCGGCTTTTTCCTTGGGGGATGATTGATTAGTCGTGGAGATAAAAGAGAAGGTATGGTCGGTCGATGGAGGCTCCTTACGGGCTGACATCAGGCAGATCCCCACGCCATCGTGCAGACTACGAACCGCCTCAAACGCTCGGTGCCCAAGCTCACACACCACATCTAGTGAAAGGGAACGATAGAGACCCGCGAACCCATTCCCTCCTGTGCGAAGTTTTTCATATATCTTGAGGCGAAGCCATTTATCGACGGTCACGAAACCGATCATTCCACCATCTCGGGTGAACTCAAGGCACCGCTCCATGAAGGCTGAACAGAGGTCCATCGCGGTCGCCGGATAATGTCTATCCAGATACTCTCGTATCTCCCCGGTCAATTTGCGGCGTCCGACGTACGGAGGATTCGTCACGACACAATCGTAGTGTCGGCGGAGAAGCGCGGGCGCCTCAGAGCGATCCAATGTACCCCACGGAAAGGAGAGATGCTGGATGTTTGAACACAGGATCTTCCAAAGCGATTTCACTTGGAGACTTCTATTCGTTCCCACCTCAGCCAGCAGGATAATTCGGCAGATCTCTATAGCGGTCGGATCAATGTCGCATCCATAAAGGCTCGCTATTACATCGCAAGTTGAAGATTTTTCTCCTCTGATGTCACGCCAAGCTCGAAAAAACGAAACAAGCATATGCCCGACACCACAGGCGGGATCGATGCAATCAACACGTTTGCCACTCAATAGATCTTGCCTGATGTCCTCGGCGGAGAGACATCGTCCCGCGAGGAAGGTCGACATATAGTCCTCGGTGAATAGCTGCGTTGTAACGGCTATCTCATCAGGACCTGCTCGGTCTTCACCACGCCTCGGAATCGCGGTGGTCGCCAAGTCTCGCTCGGGTTCATTCCAAAACTGATAGGCCCACCCCATAGAGAGAGGGTCACTCTCAAGCAGAGTGACTAGATCGGGTTCTAGGCTGAAGGCAGAGCTTCCGCACCTCGCGGCCCGAGTCATATAGTCTGGAATGCCCCCCAGCGCGCGCGCGATCTCGTCCACCCAGCTTTGCGTTGATGAGCCTCGCACGTCAGAAATGGCACCTCGACTGACTAGCAGTGCACGTGTTACGCACGAGAAGAATATATCTCGCGCACTCACAACATCGCGCCCCTCATCGACAACAAGTTTTCGGCGCGCGGCGCGCACGAGTGTGAGGAGCCTCATCATCTGACTACGCTCCGCCTTCAATTGATCACCATCTCTCTGTCATATCTAAAAACAAACGGGAGAGACAACCTATTATTATGTGGAGTTACGGAGGAGGCCTGGGAAGGGGCCCTCCTTCCGAGGACTTTCTATGCGCCAGCCTGCTGGATAACCAGTACTCCCATGAAGCCACCCCGGTCTCAAGACGATTCAGGGTGGTTTTCAGACCACCTCCCCTTCGACACCATAGGGGCTAAGAGCCCGAAACGACTATTTTGGCCACCCGTCCGGGACCCTGCTTTTTTCTCCCCGACAGTTTGACTTCAGTGCGGGGCCATTGGTACTGTGGATTTACGACACACGTTTAAAGGTCACACATGGGGCTTCGGCAGAGAAAGTCACTAGTACGATGCCAATCAGCTGACGGCGAACAGCCCCAACGGAAGTCGTCTTCCCGCTCCTCTCTGAAAACATCTACTCGCAAGAATCGCACCCAGCCGAGTATCAAGCTTGTAAGCAACGATGAGCAGCTGGAGCAGTTCCTCGACCCCTCTTGTGATTTCGAGGCTCACCTCACGAGTGTGACGACTCAGGCAAATCCGGAACCCTCCCGTGTAGAGGAAGCGGTTCAGACCCTCGGCAAACTTGAATGCGCGGTTATCGCCGCTCTCTTCCCCCCAACCGGAGAACCCCCAGCAACCCTTGAGGAGATCTCCCGGGATCTCGGTATGACGATCGCCGAGGTACAAAACATAGCCGACGAAGCGCTCCGTGGTCTCCGTGGTGTTCGTACAAGCGCTCAACGCATCAGCAAGGCTTGGAACTAACTCTCCTACCCGTACCTCCGCTTAGCGCGGCCATTACTTACAAGCGATCAGTCCTTACAATCCGAGGGACAGGTTGAAGGACTTTCGGCACACGGACATCCGACCGCCATACAGACGATCTCCTCACACCGACCATCTCCACACAGGTCCTTGCAGGCCCGCTCAGCGCGCCCCTTGAGAACCTGCGCGTCATCAATAAATCGATCGCCGTCAGGGGTAACACACTGCGCGGGATAACTTTTCAGAATCTTCCCACCAGCCGCCACACACTCCTTGAAACTTGTAGGTCGCCCCGCGACCGCCGGACGGGGCGTCGCCTGCCCAACACAACCAAAACTGAGCGTTATCAAACACCCCGCAATTAACCAGCCACTACGCAAGCTCTGCATAATCCCTCTTCGTTTTCTGAGCCACCCGGGGCCGGCACAGCCTCCCCTACAGATCCAATTGGTGTACCGAACGAACAGAGCTTAACGCAAGGACTAAGAGCATACGGGCGCTCATGCGGGCTGACATCTTATGAAAATCGCCTTGGAAGCGGCATTGCTCAAAGTATCTCTGAGATCTTCCTTGGCACTCTTTTTGGTCGTGTCGTCGAAGACAGTAGATCGTCGATTCACTAACAAAGTGTCGAGCTGAACGATAGTGCCGGCACGACTCTGACCATGGAGCCGATGCGTCACCGTCTTGGGCGACCGCCACGGACACTAAACCACTTCCAACCAATAGCGGCACGGCGAGAAACCTCAGGATCCTCATACAACACCTCTCTGTAAAAACCCCTCGTCGCATTCCCACGTACGCAACGTCCTGTAACTCTTAGAACTAGGGACGGCAGATGTGGAAACCTTCTTAATGAATAGCCACGCTTTTGACACCTTTCCAGGGTAGTGTGCCGCACATACACGGCTTGTTTAGGACCGCAGTAACCGCCAACGTCCTGAAGTAAAGGGAACCCCTAGGGAGAAGAGGCGAAACCTACCAATAGTCTCACCTTGGAACGCACCTCAAAAATTCGCTGACGATGACGAGGACGTTTACCGTATAACGTAAACCGATAGCCGTTGACGGTTATCGTCTCCCGCACTGAGGTGAGAGGACAGCGGTTCGGCAGCACCGCTGCCTAGCCAAAGCACACGATAGCGGGGTTTTGCCCCGTTTCCCTAGGGAAGCGAGGTAAAGCGGTGCGGTAGCACCGCTACCTAGCAAAAGCACGCGTCAGCGTGGTTTTGCCTCCCTTACCTAGCCTTTTCCCAATGCACGCTCTCTTCGTGAGGAACCGAAGCTCTTACGCCACCGGAAGGGAGGATCAATTCATAGTGGTTTCACGGATGAGTGGAGGAACAATCAGTTGAGGAGAACTCTCCGGCACGCGCCTGAAAGAGCTCTGACCTAATGAACACGGCATGGTCCTCATCACCCGGGCCCGAGCTGAATACCCGACACCATTCTGGGGAGACGAGAAGGAGCGTCACCATGGGGCTCCCCTGCCGCCACACAATCGTCTGAGCCTGAACCTTGTCGATAAAGTCCCGCCAAGTAGCCTTCCCGGTGAAGCTCGCCCGGTACATCTCCCAGATGCCATCGGGGTTCACGTTCGTCCGCCCATCGATCGCGACTTTGTGCCGCGGGATGCCCGACGCGTCACTGTACCGATACATCAGATACCCGCCCGCGCTGAACTCATTAAGAAGCGGATGAGGGAGATGACGCTCTTCGATGAAATCTATGGCGCTTTTCGGAACGATGGCGGTGTTCAGAGGCTTACGGAGCAACTGCGCGACGTTTACCGTGGAGATGGCGATAATCAGGAAAACTATCGCTCTACCTGTCTGCGCTGAGAGCCCAAGGAGACGCTCCTTAGAGAGAAGCAGACCCTCCGCGAAATTGTCATGAATGCGCAAGCGATGATCGGCACCGCTCTCGCGCCACCATACAGCGAATAGGGCGGCCCAGGCGATAGCGGCAAAGGGCAGAAACTTAACCGCGGTAAAACCACCAAGGAGCATACCACTGGCAAACGTACCACGGGCAAGGGTTGGCAGCGCGCGTGTCGTGTAGGACACAACTAACAAGAGAAAGACCAATAGCAGAACGAAGACCGATGAGAATTGTAAGATCGTCGCCGGTTGAAATTCAGAGATGGCCTGATATTTAAGCGGATGGCTACCCTTCACAAAGAATGTCATCAACTCACCTCCTACGTAGGGCGTGACAATGGTGCCCGCAAAAAACGCGCCGCCAGCCAGCGCCGCTCGCTTGAGGGATAGCTCACCTCGTCCGGATTGCACCGTCCACAACATAACCGCGCCGAGCCCCAATACCGCTGTCAAATGGGTATTCGCCCAAAGAGATCCTATCAGCGCAAGTAGCAGCAGACGGCCGCGAGAGATTCCCTTTGAAGCGATCTCATCCGCGACACAGATCACAAGGGCAAAAAACATCCATACCAACACTTGAGGACGCAACGTGAAGTTGTTGTAGCTTGCGACCGTCGCGTAGGTGCCTACGAGGGCGCCGATATAGTAGTCGCGAGATAGACGACTACATACGAATTGCAAGCATAACGCCAGGCCAACCCCGAGGAATATCTGCGAGATAGCCAATCCCTCTCCCCCAAACCACCCCTCGATCAGCGCGAGAGCGATCTCTGAACTCCATGAGTACGCTCGCCAGAGTTGGGCGTTGGAAAACATGTTCCAATAATCGACGGTGGGAATCTCTTTGTGGGCTACGATCCACCTCCCCACCGTGATATGCCACCACAGATCAGGGTCGGCGACTGGGAGGCAGATGTATGAACCAACCAGAACAGCCAGTGATATCCACAGTAAGGTCTGCGTAAAACGGGACTGGCCGATCGACAGGTTGTTGAGGCTCATGTATCTCTTCCTTCACATAGGGTGGTGGCGTTCAGCACTCCATATGGAACGGGCCAATACCCGTTCTCCCATCCTATGTACCTACATCGGCACACTTACACCGTATCGTTCAGTAAAAAGGCGCACAGTGGAGAAAAAAACCGATGTTCCCATTTCGGCCGCTCGCTAACAGCACCATCCATTTGATTTCACAGTAACTATTTAGGCACTCGGCCAGATGATACCGTAACAACCGAGGTCGCGACCGCAAAACGTCTTTTTAAGAGCGCACTTGAGGATTATGACCTCGATGGCAGGTGGAGATAGTCGCGCAGATTACGCTCAATACGAGCGACTGGATCAGAGCCGTCGATCACACAGTCGACGCCTGTGATCACCTTGAAGCTCTGGAGGTAATGACGAGTGAGCTCCTCCCGATACTCATCAGGAATAACAGGAATGGGCCCCTCTCCCTTAAAATTTCTCTCCATGAGCCATCGACGTATGGGCTCCTTATCGAGCATCTCCGGAGATTCCCCCTTTCGAAGCCGCTCCTCATACGTCGACGCCACCCAAAAGCGAGATGAATCCAAGGTATGGATCTCATCAGCGAGAACGAGTCGACCATCAAGGAGGCCGAACTCATACTTGGTATCGGCGAAGAGCAGCCCCCGCCCCTCAAGCTCTTTGGTTCCTAAATCAAAAAGCTTGAGAGCGGTCTCTCGGATCCGATCCCACAAAGACGCGGGGACGATCCCACGAGACACGATCTCTTGCTCGGAGATCGGCACATCGTGTTCCCCGAAGGCCTCTTTCGTTGACGGCGTCAGGATGGGGCGGGGAAGTCTTTGAAACTCGTGAAGCCCCGCTGGTAGAACAACACCACTCACCGCGTTACCCGCGATATAGTCACGCCACGCGCTTCCCGCCACATAGCCGCGTACCACCACCTCAACTGGTATGATAGACACCTCTCGACCAACCATGACGCACGGATCGGGAACCGCCAGCACATGATTCTCAACCACGGAGGCACACCGCTCGAACCAATACTTGGCGAGCTGTGTGAGTACCTGGCCCTTTCCCGGAACGGTCGTAATCACACGGTCAAACGCGCTTAATCGATCGGTCGCGATTAATATCCGCTTTCCATCTCGGACGTAGCTGTCACGAACCTTTCCACTATATCGCTCTCCCAACCAGGGAAAATCGGTCTCTTGAAGCGGGCGCGGCATTGATGATGGCATCACTTTCTCCCTCGTTTTTTGGATTTCGGTCGCTCGTCGGCCCATTCCTTCATGTTTGCCTTTATAGGGTCCCAATACGATGGCTCAAGGGCAAGTAGTCGCGAACGTTTCCTCGTCGCGTATGCCTGCTGAAACCCGGCGCGAGCGTTTCGCATCTCCATCGCAGGATCAGCGCTCAAATTTGAAATCAGGATCTTTATAACCGCCTCATTATTCCGGATCGCGGCCATGAGGGCTGGATTTCCCCGTTTTTTCAGGATTAACCGAGCGGACCGATACGACGCCAGAGCGCACCGCAAATCTCCCCACTCTACGTCGTGTCCTGAAATAGCTCGCGCGAGATAGTAGGTGCCCAACATGATCTTAGGCGCGGCCAAATGTTCACTGGAGGTCCAAGCCGCTTGAATCGATGAGGCGCGCTGAAGGAGGTGCTCAAGATCACTCGAAACCGAGAAGTCTGTCATACGTTGCGACAACATCACAGAGGCCTGAGCGAACCTACCAACAAATTCATAGGTGCGAACATCAAGACCTTTCGACAGTCCAACCCACGGGGCTTGCGTAATCAGTCGAAGGTCCGAGAGCCCAAGTTCTTTGAGACGCCTTCGCGCGTAGCTGCTCTCCGGCATCTGGCGTAAAGAAACCGGTGGAGAGAGGCGGCTCGAAACATGGATCCAACGCTCGGATCCCCAGATGATCCCACCTAGCTGCGGCCGCTGCGCAAGCATCCATCGAGCCTCCTCCTCAGTCGAGACACGAGCGGGAATCGTCCCGATGATAGAAGCGCTCCGCTCTCCCGCGAACCGTCGCACGTTATCGCGAAAAATCATGGTCTTGTTCTCAAGGGTATCCGATGTGAAGGGAGCGATAGCGAAAACACCCTCTTGGAGGCCCACATCGGAATAGCGGACGATAGCGCCGCACAGGACTCCGACCGCCGCGAGCCCAACAAGCATTCGAGGGAGGCGAAGCCCCTTCAACGTAAGGGCACTCAGCAGCAACACTACAACCGGGAAGATCGCGAGCTGAACGGAGCTCCGAACCGACTCCTGCCCACCAAGGATCGTAATCACGATCGCTCCGAAGAAGCTCACAAGGAGCAAGATCGCCAGGAGCGTTGTAGGGGAGAAAGGCCTCTTCATGCGCGATGAACCAGACAGAAACTCACCCTGACTAGCGGAGTGAGAGACCTATCTTGTACCAGAAAATGATAGAGAAGTAACCGGCCTGTCGTCCGTAAGGCCGATAGCGCCCCAGGCTGAAGAGAGGTCATGAGTTTCGAGAGGCCACATCTCTCGGGACGCGAGGCAAAACCTACCAATAGTCTTATTGTGTCCACCACCACATGAACGTGCTCGTGCTCGTAAACGTGCCCGAAAACTTTGGTTTTTTGTTCCGTATACGTGTACGTTTACGAGCACGTTTACGTGGGGTTTTACCTCCCCTTCCTAGGGAAGCGAGGCTGCCCGCGATTGCGCGAGGGGAGCCTCTTCTCCCTAACTTTCTTCGTCCTCAAGGGGTTCCGCCACATCCTCTATACCAAACCTATCCTTAAGAACATCGAAGAGATCCATGTGACCATTGGGGTCAAGTATCTCACCCATCTTCTGCCCGGTTATGGTGAGGTA
>JAIXPR010000357.1 GCA_027486155.1 Pseudomonadota bacterium
TCCTCCTTGAGAGGCGAGGGACCGGTTCTCACCGGAGCGGTTGAAGAGTCCGCCGCCGTTGCCGGTGGCGCGGCGTTCACACCCCCCGTTCCGGGAAAGCGCTCAAGGAATCCATTTTTGGAGACCTCAACAACGTAGAACGAGCGGCGGATTTCGCCACCAGGCCCCATGTCGATCAATCCCGTTACACCTTCATACCGAGGGAGTGACGAGAGAGCGTCGGTGAAGCTCTTTCGCTCACGCGCGGCTTTGTGAATAGCGGCTACGACAAGGGTACCGGCGTCAAATCCCTGCGCGGCGAGGAAGTTCGGAGCGACCTTAAACTTCCCCTTATACGATTCGTTGAACTGCTGAACGACCGGACGGGAGCTCTGTGGAAAGAACGGGGTCACAAAGATAGCTGTGTCAAAGAGCGCCTGCGAGTTCGCGATCTTGCTCGAATTATCCCACAACGCGGTACCAAGCGGTCGCATCGTCTTACGGGTCGATGGACTCAGGTTCGAGAGGAGCTTCACGCTCATCTCTATCGAATCAGGGATAAGAACCGCTTGAGCTCCGGCGCTATCGAGACGTTGCGCGACCTCGAGGATCGACGCTTCATCTGATGCCGTATAGGGAGCCTCAAGAGCCGGCGTGATTCCATAACCCGCGAGCCGTCTCTTAAAAACGTTCAAGACCTCGTTACCATTTGCGCTCTCCGGATAGGCGATGGCGAACTGAGAGATGCCGTAATCCTTATGAGCCGCGGTTACGAGCGCCTCGATCTGCGATGTCGTTGTCGCGCCGAGGCGGGTAATTCCGTTGCCGATCGGAAAAGACTCACTCTTTGAGAAGGAGAGCAGCGGAGTTCGCAGCTCACGCGCGGTATCCGCGGCGGCAACCGACACATCGGTCAAAAGTGGTCCCACGATGACAGCGGGGCTTGAGGTGGCTACAAGCTCTCGCACAGCGGCGGACGCAGCCGCTGAGTCCGAACCAACATCACGCACCTCAACGCGCGCGCGTCGCGTCTCTCGATCAGCCTCAACCGCGAGATCAAATCCTTGCCGAGTGTCTCGACCGAGCGAACCGAACTTATCTGAGAGGCTTAAGATAACGCCAACAACGGCGGGCTGCCCATCACCAACTACACCAGGGGTTGGCAAGTCGGTCGCGACGAGGCTCTGGCCCGCCCCTTCCCAGAACGGCCTGCGAAGGTCAGTGTATTCGCGATATCCCGGAGAGGATCGTCGCAAACGCTCCCGCCCAAACAACTCGTTCACAAAGGGATCGCTGCTCCAATCGAGGGCTACCGTCTCGAAATCTTTCTGCGGGATGGTACGGAGAAGAAGGGTCGCTCCCGTCTCGGAAGCTTGCACGCCGACGCGCTCTCCCTGCTGCGCCTGCCGATTCGCTTTTGAGAACCAGGCGAGCGATTGCTCAGTATCACCGTGCCGACCATAGGCGTACGCCAGGAGAAGGGAGAATGATGTCGGAACATCGGTCTCGCTCTGGCCCCGTGATTTAAAATATTTGCTCACCGCTGAGAGCGCGCGAGCGGACTCATCAAGCGCGAGATACTGGCTCGCGGTCCTCAGCGCCGCGGCCTCAGCCTCGGTTCCGGTGAGTTTAGTTTTTTGAGCTTGAAGATAGGCTTCGAGCGCTGACCGTCGCTTTCCCTTGCGAAGCATCTCATCGCCGAGCAGGAGTGATCCGTTTGTTAGCTTCACACCCGCGGAATCATAGAACGGTTGCCAGATCTCCCATGGCATCGGCTCCGACGCGGCGGTAGCAGAGACCTCCTGCCCCCGCTTGGAGGCGGGACGACGAGGACGGGCACCCTCATCAAAGGAGCAGCCAATAGCGGACACTACCAAAGATGAGATGAGTAACGTGCGAACAGTTTGTCTAACCATAAAAAGGCAGTAGATCCGTGTGGTAGCGGTTAATGAGCAACGCTTCATAACTATAATAGGGCGAACCGGAGGTAGCCACCGGTCATTTTGACGACGCAACGTCTTTGGGCAATCAAGACCATCATGCCCTTCGGTCAAAAGGTGTTCGGCTAGGCGTGCGATTACCGGATTGCAACGAGACAGCGGGCCCCTAACACGCTGGTGGCCCTAGGAGAACATGTCCTTCACCTTGTCGAAGAACCCCTTATCGGAGTCATCATCGAGAGCGGTTCCCTGAAGGACGGCGAGTTTTTCAAGGAGCTCTCGCTCCTCATCAGACACCTTCTTTGGAACGTGAACATACACGCGAACGTGTTGGTCACCTCGGCGTTGCGGGCTACTTCCGAGAACTGGAATACCTTTGTTCTTGATGCGGAAGACCTTGCCTGACGGGGTTCCGGCGGGGATCTTTAACGTAAGCTTGCCGTCTAGCGATGGAACCTCGATCTCGGTTCCCAAGGTAGCCGCGGAGTAGGTAATTGGAACTTCGCAGATTACCTCCTGCTCTTGGCGTTGGAATACCGGATGCTCTTCTATGTTCACCTGAACATAGAGGTCACCGTTCGGACCGCCTCCGATTCCGCCCTCTCCCTCGCCTCGCATCTTCAGACGCTGCCCGTGATCAACACCGGCGGGAACTTTAACTTTAATCGTCGATTCCTTGACTCGCAGACCGGTGCCAGAGCAATCACCACACGGGTTTTTCACAACCTCACCCGCTCCCCCACACGCATGACAGGTGCGAGCTAAGGTAAAGAAGCCTTGCTGAACTCGAATCTGTCCGGCCCCCTCACACTGAGGACAACGCTCGCGAGATGTACCCTTCGCGGCGCCGGAGCCCGAACAGGTGTCGCACTTTGAGCGGCGGCCGATGGTAATTTCTTTCTCACAGCCGAAGGCGGCTTCTTCAAAGGTTAGCTCAAGATCGTAGCGGAGGTCGTTACCGGCGCGGCCACGGCCACGGCGTGGGTCTCCACCCATGCCACCCATTCCGCCACCGAAGAAGGTGCTGAAGATATCGCCGAAGATATCCTCAAAACCGGAGAAGTCTCCACCTTGGAAACCACCGGCGCCACCACCCTGCTGGAAGGCAGCGTGACCGAAGCGATCGTAACGAGCGCGATTCTCAGCGTCACTCAATACTGAGTACGCTTCGGTCGCCTCTTTGAACTTATCTTCAGCTTCCTTGTTGCCAGGATTTTTGTCGGGGTGAAATTGAACAGCCTTTTTACGATAGGCTTTTTTGACGTCCTCAAGAGACGAGCCTTTGGAGACCCCTAGTACTTCGTAGTAATCACGCTTTGACACGGCCTAACCTTACACTAAAAACATCCTTGGTGTCTGCACTTGGGAGGATGAAATTGGGCCATTTTCAAGCTTCCCGAATGGGCCTCCCTTACGGAACCCCCTAGTTCCACACGTAAACGTGCTCGTGAACGTGCGCGTAAACGTACCCGAAGCAAGCCCACAACGAAAAAAGCCCCCGACCCAACCCCTCTACAAGGTCAGCCGGGGGCTTTTCCCTAAACCAAGCCTCAGGCTGGTTTACTTATTGTCGCGAACCTCTTCGTAGTCCGCGTCAACAACGTCTTCCTTGTGGCTCGCGCCAGCGCCGTTGTGCGACTCAGCAGCTCCAGCTCCGTTCGCTGCGGCTCCCGCGGCCGCCGCGCGCTTGTACGCCTCTTCAGAGAGCTTGTGGCTCGCCTTCTCAAGGTTCTCATACGCGCGCTTAATAGCCTCCGGCTCGTTGCTCTCAAGAGCCTTCTTCGCCTCTTCGAGCGCGGTATCAACGGAGCCCTTGAGCTCAGCTGTAGCCTTCTCTCCAAGCTCCTTCAACGCGGACTCGGTCGAGTAAACCATCGTGTCGAGCTTGTTGCGCTCCTCGACGAGCTCACGACGCTTACGGTCCTCATCAGCGTGAACCTTAGCATCTTGAACCATTCGCTCGATTTCCTCCTTGGAAAGACCCGAGCTGGCGGTGATCTTAATCGACTGTTCCTTACCGGTACCGAGATCCTTAGCGGAAACCGATACGATACCGTTAGCGTCGATGTCGAAGGTTACCTCGATCTGAGGAATACCTCGCGGCGCCGCTGGGATTCCAACGAGCTCGAAACGTCCAAGCGTCTTGTTGTCGCCGGCCATCTCACGCTCTCCTTGGAGAACGTGGATCGATACCGCTGGCTGGTTGTCCGACGCAGTCGAGAATACCTGCGACTTCCGAGTTGGGATCGTCGTGTTCTTCTCGATCAGCTTCGTGTTCACTCCACCGTAGGTCTCGATTCCGAGACTGAGCGGGGTAACGTCGAGAAGGAGAACGTCCTTCACGTCACCTTGGAGAACTCCACCCTGAACAGACGCGCCGATAGCTACAGCCTCGTCTGGGTTTACGCTCTTCGAAGCTTCCTTTCCGAAGATCTCCTTCACACGCTGCTGAACAGCGGGCATACGGGTCATACCACCCACGAGGATAACCTCGCCGATGTCGCTTGCGCTAAGACCCGCGTCCTTAAGCGCGGTGCGGCATGGAGCCTCAAGGCGTCGAAGAAGATCAGCGCAGAGCTGCTCGAACTTCGAGCGGGTAATCTTCAAGTTAAGATGCTTAGGACCGGACGCGTCAGCCGTGATGAACGGAAGATTGATGTCGGTCTCCATTGAAGAGGAAAGCTCGTGCTTAGCCTTCTCAGCAGCCTCTTTTAGACGTTGAAGCGCCATCGTATCCTTACGGAGATCGATGCCCTGATCCTTCTTGAACTGATCAGCAAGGTAATCAACGAGGATAAGATCGAAGTCTTCTCCTCCGAGGAAGGTATCACCGTTCGTCGACTTCACCTCAAACACGCCATCACCGAGCTCAAGGATCGATACGTCGAAGGTACCACCTCCGAGGTCGAACACCGCTACGGTCTTCTCGTGCTTCTTATCAAGACCGTACGCGAGCGCGGCCGCTGTAGGCTCATTGATGATACGGAGAACGTTAAGTCCCGCGATCATTCCGGCGTCCTTCGTAGCCTGACGTTGCGCGTCATCGAAATACGCGGGAACCGTGATAACGGCGTCAGTGACAGCCTCACCGAGGTAATCCTCGGCGGTCTGCTTCATCTTAGTGAGGATCATCGCCGAGATCTCTTGTGGGCTCTTCGCCTCACCTTTGAGCTTCACCCACGCGTCCTGGTTTTGCGACGGCGTGATCTCGTAGGGAAGAACACCCTTGGCCTTCTCAACCTCCGGAGCGTTCACCTTACGACCGATCAATCGCTTTACAGCGAAGATCGTGTTCCTAGGATTAGTCACGGCTTGACGCTTCGCGATCTGACCTACGAGACGCTCACCAGCGTCATTCACACCCACAACGGATGGAGTTGTGCGGCTTCCCTCGCTGTTCGCGATAACGGTAGCGGCTCCACCTTCCATGACGGCAACGCACGAGTTCGTGGTTCCAAGGTCAATTCCAATTACTTTTCCCATATCTCGTAGTACTCCTTCCTTAAAATCTTCTCTCGTTTTTTATCTTAGGCCTCGTCCCCAGCTGTGGCGACGATTACCTCTCCGCATCGGATCAACTTGTCTTTGTAATAGTAGGGCTTCTTAAGCTCCCCTACGATTACCCCCGACTCAGCTCCCGGCACTCGACTAATAGCCGCGTGCTTTTGAGGATCAAACTGGGCTCCAACACTCACCTCTCCTCGAATCTGCCACTTACCGAGCTTCTCAACGAAGAGCTTGTGAACCATCTCCAAACCGGTCTTGAGACTTTCTTGGCTCGCCGAGCTGTGGGTCAGCGCGAGTTCCAGGTTGTCCAGGACCTCGAGCATATCTACAACGATCTTCTCTCCTTGGTATTTAAGTAGCTCAGACTGCTCCTTCAAGGCCCGGCGCTTGAAATTTTCAAAATCCGCGGCGAGTCGGAGGTGACGGTCCTTCAATTCGGCGACCTCGGCTTGAAGGGCTTGTTTCTCATCACCCTGCGCAGCCGCTTGCTCTCCGTTACTAACATCCTGATTTGGCTGACTATTATCTCCGCCTACATCCATGGCATCGGCCTCTTCACTTGACTGCTTTTTTGACATTCGTGGTCTTTGCGTTTTAGTGCGTAGTACCCGCTGGCCTGGTTAGGGGCCGGGGCATTCAGATCGATTAAAGGGCTTTAACCCTTAAACCTTTCGAACACGGTGTGCTATAAACACTTGCCGAGGCTTTTTCAATGTCCACCCCCCAAAACGACCCACTTATTCCCTCTAAACAACTAAAAAGAGGCCAAGAGACCGCCGTCCCGGCTATCGTACTTCGGGTCACCCCCTTTCGAGAGAGCGACCTGATAGGACACCTTCTAACCCCGAGTATGGGCAAGATATCGGTCATAGCCCGACACGCCCGCGGAAGTAGAAAACGATTTCCGAGCTCTCTTGACCTTTTTGACCGGGGAACCGCCCGACTAACCGTCGAGAAAAGTGGCGCCCTCGGCGTCAAGGAGTTCTCACCTTCGCACTCCCTCGTTCGCATACGCTATGACCTCGATAAGCTCACCCTTGCCTCGCTCCTGTGCGAGGCGTTTGACCTCGTGATTCCTGAGCACGGCGGACACGCCACCCCTCACCTCTTTGAACTACTCGACCTCTCGCTCAACGCGATCGATGAAGCCTCGGATCTTAAAGGAAGCCTTCGCGCGACCTTTATCGCGCTCGCCTCACTCACACAGGATAGCGGCATCGCCGACGTGTCATCAGCGACCCCTGGCAGCCGCGCCCTTTCACACCTACTCGACACGATTGAGCGATTTTGCGAGCGTCGCCTCATGACGAGAAGCGCGCTCAAAGAGATCATCAAACGGGTCGCCTCGTAATACCCACTCCCAACAGGAATGTTATGAACAAAAGTATCACCTGCCTCGGCGTTATTCCGGTCCGACTTGAGAGCTCACGTTTTCCAAACAAACCTCTGAAAGATATTCACGGTAAAACGCTCGTCGAGCGCGTGTGGCTACAAGCGAGCCAAAGCCGATGCCTCACTACCCTTGTCGTCGCCACCAACAACGAGGAGATCGCCGCTGAGTGTTCAAAGAAAGGGATGCGCTACGTCATGACGAGCGCCTCACATGAGACGGGCACCGACAGAGTTGCGGAGACCTGCGCCACCCTTGAGCGAGAGGGCCATTCCTTTGACCTCGTCGCGAACATCCAAGGCGATATGCCCTTCGTGAATCCCGCGGTTATCGACAGCGTTATCACCTCACTGGCCCAATCAGATGCCGGTTTTGGCATGGCAACTATCGGAACCCCGATTACGAGTCGCGAGGAGTTCGAGCGTCCCGCATCAGTAAAGATCGCCCTCGGAGAATCAGGACGAGCGCTCTACTTCTCACGGTCCCCCGTTCCACATTGGCGAAATTTTCCGGGTGAGTCAGTCGTCTCAGCCGAGAATCCGCTCGGTTACAAACACATGGGGCTCTACATCTTCCGGCGAGACACACTGGCGCGCATCGCAACACTTCCAAAAGCTTTTACCGAGCAGCGCGAAGCCCTGGAGCAACTCCGCGCGCTCGCGCACGGTATCGGAATCAAGGTACATATCGTATCGAGGGACTCGGTAGAGCCGTGCATTGAGGTCGATACGCCCGAAGATCTCGAGCACGCGATTAGGTTTGCGGCGCTCAAGAACCTGTAGATTTTAGTGACACCCACATCCCGTGCCACACGCCTTCTTCGGAGCGGTAGTCGAGGATGAATCAGACGTACTTGAAGACTCAGACTTCGGCGACTTGGCCTTTTTAGAGCTTCCACCACTTGAGGATGAACTAGAGGTGTAATCGGTTTTATACCAACCGCTGCCCTTGAGATGGAACGCGGACGCGGACACAGCCTTGGTCACTGCGTTGGTCTTTCCCTTCTCCTTGCAGTTCGGGCACTGCTTGAGTGGCTTATCGCTAAACTTTTGAATTACCTCGAAACGTCCGCAATCCGGACACTCATATTCATACAATGGCATACGACTCTCACCGTGAAAGAAGGATTAGTTTAAGTATAACGGGATAGGGGACACTTGTCGCCTATCCTCCCGTCTTTCGCGCCCCTGAAAAGCCAGAAGGCGTCAGATACTCGTTGGATAGACATCCTCGACTATAATTTCAACTACCCGCTGGGGTTTCAAGCACTTGGAGCACTTTTTAGGTCAAAATACCCCGAAAAAGAGGTCGTCACAATGCGCAGCGTACACCACCATGAGCACGCCACGCTAAGGACAGGGGATTCTTGTTGAAACGCCCGCGCTCACGGGGTTTTAGACCGAGACCACGATCTCGTTTTTTACCTGCGTAACCCCCGGAGCCATCCAGGCCGCGTTCTCAGCCTCCTTACGCTCGGCCCACGAACGGACACTTCCGCGGAGCGTAACCGTGCTATCGGTCGCTTCCACTTCGATGTTACGGGACTCTAGTTCCGCGTACCGATGAAGGGCTGCTTTAATTTCATGCTTCACCTCACGGGACTTAATGTGCGGAGAGACTGAGATCCGATTAGTCACTCCCTTTACGGCGATGAGCTCCTCGACAACTTTCTCCGCGGCCTCACGCTGATAATTCCACTCAACGCTTCCCTCAAGGGTCACCCACCCCTTACTTACCGATACCTGGAGATTTTCATCCGGAACCGACGAGCTCCACTTGAGAGCGTTAAGAGCGCTGGTGGCGACCCCAGCGTCCGTCTTCTCGACGACACTCGGCAGCTGAACGTCTATGTCATTCGCCACGGCACGCACTCCAGCGACTCGCTTGGCGATACGTTCCGCGCTTTGCTTCTGAAAGTAACTCGGGACAGCGCCTGTGAGTGTCACAACGCCATCAGAGGCCGCCACCCCGATCTTTGAGGCATCGATACTTGGATCCCATCGGAGATCCTCCATGACGTCGCGTTGCAGATCTTTGTCATTCTTCGTAGCCATATCTTACTCTCTTCAAAGGGATTACACCTACGGCGCTGAAAGAAGGAGGGGATCCATGAATCGCACGGTCTCACGCCCGCCCCCTTGAGTGAGAATCTCTACTGAGGTGAGTTCCCGCCCGAACCCCTCGATTGAAACCGATTGAGGCTCAGAGATGACATGCTCCTGCTGCTCGCAGGACACGATTAACGCGTCATCGTGGGGATCGTACGTCACACCATGAAGTTGCCATAACCGGCTTTGATGCTGCGGCCCGTCTCCTGAAGAGAGCGTTATATCAACTCCCTTTCCCTGTAACTTATCTGAGACCTCATCGAAGAATTTTCTCCAAGTCTCCCTGGGTACACAACGTTTGCTTGATTCAACCATATTCACCTCTTCGTGTTACATCGCGAGTTTTTCACGCGCGATCTTAAGGATATCCTCGTAGCTGATAATTCCCCGAAGTTGTCCCAGTTCATCAGCGACAACTATCGCTCCCACCTTGTTCTCAATCATGAGATCGATGACATCGACGATGTCCGCAGTTGGGTCGACGGTGAGCGGCTTCGTCTGCATCACCTCGGCGATAGACATACTCTTCCGTCTCGTGGTATCCGCTGTTCCCTCCCTCGATTCGTAGAGCTCTTCAAGAAATCCTCGAAGATCCCGTTCACTCAGAATACCGATCACCTCGTTGTGCTCAACGACGGGGAGATGTCGAATGTTGTGCTCGTGCATGACGCTCGCGGCGTCCATGAGGGATGAATTTGTACCGAGAGATACCACCTTTTTCTCCATGAGCTCTGAAGCTTCCATAAAAATCCCCCCGTAACGTTGCCGAGAGAGATACATCAAAGAGCGGGCGGGCAGGCATGACTAGGGGCAGAGGACTGGCGGGCGGGGCGGTCGATCCTCTAACCATTCCAGGGGACCTCAACCGTGAATCATGCGCATCCCTAATCCCTTTGCCTCACGAAACACGGCGGCCGAGGACGACCGCCCTCCCCTATCTCGGAATGTATCACGGGAGGGCGACCATTCCTGGTCGCCGAAATGCTGCGCATCGCGAAGGTCATCCGCCGAACGCGACTACACAGCGGTCGAGAATGACCGCCCTCCCAATTATCGCCTCACGGGAGGGCGACCGTCCTCGGTCGCCGTGGGATTAAGGAAGGGCTCAAAATGTCCCTACCCCCGCTCCCCAAATATCGCCGTTCCAACACGCACGATATCGGCGCCTTCCTCGATGGCGACGGCGAAGTCATCCGACATTCCCATGCTGAGCAGGATAGTATGGTTGTGAAAATAAATTCCGTATCCTTGCGCAATAAGCTCAGATCTCAGTCGAGACATCGCTTTAAAGTGGGGACGACTCGCCTCAGGATCGTCATCGTACGGGAGGATCGTCATGAGCCCCTCTACCTGGAGATCCTTCGAAAGCTTTTCGCAGACAGCTAAAGCTTCCGCCAATTCCTGCTGGGCGAACCCGCTCTTCTTCTCATCCCGGCCGATATTAACCTGCAAAAGAACTCGCTGGCGCTTAGAGATACGCGCCGCCTCCTTGGCTGTCAGTTCGAGGATCTTGAGAGAATGAACCGATTCAATAACATCACAAAATTTCACCGCGTCCCTTACCTTGTTGCTCTGAAGGGGGCCGATCATGTGAAGTTCACTTCCGTCGGAGAGCAGTGGCTGTTTCTCCTTGATCTCTTGGAGATAGTTCTCTCCGTAAACGACCGGCAACGATGTACGCGCCGCGGAATCAGCGTATTCACTCAGCGCTTGAATCGGCTTTGTTTTGCTAACCGCGACCAACGTTATCTTTGTCGCGTCCCGTCCTACCTTCGAAGCGGCGGCCCTGAGCGTGTGAAGCACTTCGTTCAACCGAGCTTCGATAGACACTTAAGCCCCCTGCTCCGTATGAGCACCCAATCCTACAAGCTCTACCATGAGCGCTGAGATATTAAGACCGACCACGTTTGAGTAGGAGCCTTCAACTGTGTCGACGAACTGAAGCCCCAACCCCTGAATCGCGTAGGAGCCGGCCTTATCCATCGGCTCTCCAGAGCGAACATATCGCGCGATGACCTCTTCGCTCATCGGAGCCATTGTGACCTTAGTGGCGTGTGACCATCTCTTCTCAAGTCCGTGAGCGCGATTGATGATGGCGATACCACCAAGCACCTCGTGGGTTCTTCCTTGAATCTTTCGGAGCA
>JAIXPR010000081.1 GCA_027486155.1 Pseudomonadota bacterium
GTCGGCGAGCGTGAAGTCCCTGGCCGCTCGGATTACTATTGTCGATGAGAAATTCCAACTCCCGGGAACGTAGGTCCTCTTTGTAGATCAGCGGAGGATGGTCAGGGATGAACGAGAGAGCTCTGGCCACCTCCTCAGGTTGACTGTCACTCACTAAAAAGACCCGCGAGGAACTCCCCTGAGCTCGCAGGTCTGTCATCAGTTGGATGAGGCGGACGTTTGGAGCGCCGTCATGGCCAATCAAGGTCCCAAACACGTCAAAATAAAAGCCGGGGAAGAACTCCATCTTATCGGCGGATTGTGTGATGCGGTCCAAATGAGGCTCGGTTTGACTAAGAAGTGGGAAATGACTGGCTCGTTCTCCGAGGTGAGCAGCGAGAAGGCTATGTAACCCAGAGTGTAGTTCAGGCAGAGGCATGGTAAGTTTGTTTTCCGATACCCAGAGAAGAAATTCGGTGGGCGATGTCGCTTCGCAGAATCCGAGATTCAATCGATGCGGAGCGGTAACTCGAGGCGATGGAGACCCGAAGGATCGGACGACTTCATCACCACTCTGTCTTCGCAAGAGCCCAAGAAACTCCGATGAGATGAGGCTCCCTGGCTTGTAATAAAAATCCTCGAGCACTCCCGAATCGACCCATCGACGCATGTTGGTCACGACAATCCCGCGAATGATCAGAGGGGTTGTTCCGAGTGACCGAGAGGACTCACAGAACTGCACCGCGCGATCCACGACGGCGGTGGCCTCACGTAAACTCGCTACATCGTCAAGCACGGAACGCTGCCGAGGTTTAAAGCAAGCGCCACAAAAGAGGTACTTTGCCGCGTGCGAAAAATTGTTGTTATCGATAAACGATGCGTGGTGGGGAATGGATGCGAGGGTCCGCGCTGCCTCCCGAAAGATCCATGTGCCGAACACCGAGCTATCCCGTTGAGCTTCGCTCAGTATTTCAGCGAGTCGCTCCAGGTTACTATGGAGTGGTTCGGTGGGCGAAGCGACGAACTCGCGAAGCGTGGCAGTGGCCACTTCGTCCGACTGTCTCCAATCATCTTCGATCCTCGCATAGGAACAGGAATCATGGGCTCTTACCTCGGACTCACCCGGCACTGCACGAGACGATCGTTCTGAGAACATAGAGCACCCGCTACATCACGAACACCATGGTAGTTAGGGATACGCCTACCCCGGTCGCGGGGAAAGGGGGAACTTTCCCAGGCTCACGAATGTTGAATGGGTACAACGAACGGTGGTTCTCGCCTCTTTTTGGCGAGTGCTACGCAAATGGTATGTGCGTCCCTCCGTGGCCGTGCAGACGAACGCTACGTGACGAAGCCTTCAAGCTGCTCCCTGATACCGCCACGCGAACACGCAGACTCGCTCAACTACCTCAATGTGGCGCTCCGGATGATATCTGAGACAACTTTTATCAACGACTTTTGAGGTACTTACACAGCATACTGTTAGGAATTTAATGCGGCACCTTGCCCTGCCCGGCGGCCGCATGTATACCACGTGGAGTGCTAGCCATATAAAGCAGTAAGTTTATGAACCAACACTCAACAACTTCACCCCACGTGGGGCAACACCCAGGACGTTCGGCTATGGACCTTGAGAACGCGTTTTTTGCCAAAGATTCCAATGTAGTAAAGTGTTCTTACCTCCATGAAGGCAAGCCTGTTTTTGAGAATGTGCAGATCTACGCCACAGGTCTCCCGAGCCAGCTATCCCAAGACTTAGGGGCTACCATCCTGAGCGGACTCACGGGTATAGCGGAGCCCGATTACCGGGGGAGCATGGGTGAGTCGCTCGTGGATATAGTCAACTTCGGCCTCGTGTACGGGATAACGATGAATTACCCCCACCGGCTGGAGGTGTTCCTCCGCCTCACCTCCCCGACCTGTCACGCCCGCAAGCAGATTGAGGACGAGGTCATGGGGGTACTTACCGAGGCTGACGCGCGCCTCGCGAGGCACCTCGGACGAGAGGGGTTCGCCTCCATTCGCATCGTGACGGATCACGAGCGCGTTCCTCGATGGACGCAGCAGGCTATCACTCAGCAATTTCGAGCGGCGACCGATCGCGAGAAGGTCTTCAAGGCGCTGTGCGTCGCGACAGGGCTTCTTCAGAAGGGACAGCTCCCCGATGAGCTGTTTGATTACGGCCAACAGCTCAAGCAACAACTTCTGGCCCAGAAAGGTCCGGAAGCTCTTCAGCAAGCGTGCGAGAAATGCCAACTGGAGCTCAGTTGCAGGAAGAAGGCGCTCTTGGATCTCGTTGGTGGTAGCGGCACACCTGTTCACTGAGCGTTCTGCATTGAAGGGATCGGGCCGTGAATGAGAGACTGAAAGATACGAATCTGGTGGGGCAATCTCACGCTCCATCGAGCGCTGATATAGTCACCTCATCCCAACCTTCACAGCACTCTCGACCGACAGAGTCACGACCAACCGAACATGTCGCGCCTGAGCCTATCTCTCGTGAAGTGAGGCTACGAGCGCCCGAGCCGCAACGTTGCTGCTCCGGAGGAAATTGCGCCGAGTGTGGCAAGCAGCAACCTCCCGTAGAGTCCTCCCCGGAGCTCGCGGTGTTCGAGCAACAAGCTTTTACTGACTTGGATTCCTTTTTTGCGGACCTCACGGCCTCTCGCGAAGCGGTCAGCAAGACCGTTGGCATCGAGGGTGTCATCAAAAGTGGGGACGGCTCTGTCGCTCACGTAGGGAAGACAACCAATACACTGGGAACGATAGGCCCCGCGGAGAGTAGTGTGCGGTACTACCAAGCTCCCTCTCCGCTCCTGACATCGGGTCTCGGTGTGACACCGGTCGCTGAGAAACTTGTCTCAATCGGTTCCATCCCCAAACAGGCGGCCTCTGAAGGATTTCACGCAACGGGAAGTCTTCGGGAGATGATTCCAGGTGTTCAGGAATCTCGTTCCGCGCCATCGACATCCACGTTCGCCGAGAAGACAACCAACGAGCGGCGTGAAGCTGCGCAAAGCGCCCCACGCGAAAAGGCATCTCCGGCTGTCGAACGCGCACCAGCTAAGACCTCCGCTGTTCAGCAACCTCACCGGGTGCGCGAGGTCGCAAAGGTCCCCACCTCCCCTACCCCATCACGCCCCGTGGAGCAGCAGGTAACGAGACCCGTCAACTACACCTCGCCATACCCTTCCAGCTCTCCACAGAGCGGGTCATCGTTTGTATCGAGCGGTGGCTCGGCGACGCAAACGAGAAACGTTCCCTCCTCACTCACCTCACCGAATTCATTTCAATCGAAGGGTGTACAAGCCTCTCGAAACACCACTCCACGACCTCAGGAATCACGCTCCTTCACCGCTTCGCTCCGCATGCCTCGGTCGTCAACGACCTCGGACGTTGGTCGGTTCTCGAAGGTCTCACCGGCGCACGGCGCTACCTCCCAGCGACCGTTTGACCGCCAAGTACGAGCGCTTGAGAGAAGCCAGTCCATCATCCGAAGCCTGGACGGCGTAACGCGGGAGCTCATAACCAAAAGCCTCGGTGCCGGTGGAGCTCGAGGAGCCGGACGGAATCCAGAGATAACCAAAAGGATTGCAAGCTTGGTGAAGAACGTTGAAGTCGGGGGCCTCCGATCCCTTCAGCAACGAAGAGCGCTGGAAAATCTGAGGCTCGTCGCGCGAGCCCTGACGACAGCTCGTTCACCGCGTGACGATAAGAGCATAGCTCGGGTCATGGCTTCCGCGCTTCGACGCCTTAACGGAGGTGTTGAGAGGCGTCTTGGAAAAGTAGTCGCTGGGAGAACGTCGCAATCCCGCGCGATGACGCGTGCGCTCACTCGCAAAGCTCTTCTCAACGCCCGCTTAGGGGTCATTCGTAAGAAGCTCGAGCGAATTAAAGTTACCTATCGGATGAGGTCTTCTGGAGAACGCCGAAAGCTCGCAACGCGATCGCTACAAGCCCGAACATCAACTCGTCGGAACCTCGCGAAAGGTCGCGTATCGAAAAGCTCCCCTTCACGAGTTACGCGACGGTCCACCCTACGACAACGAGAGGGATTGAAGCAGAGGAGCCGCTCCCCGCGCCTCACGTCAAAGCGCAAATCAGACCAGCAACGACAGGAGATCAAAGCGCTCCGCCGTGAAGTGAAGGCCCTTCGCGAGAGCCTACAGGATATCATCCCCATGATGGAGATGATGAAGACACTCACTAAAAAGCGCCGGTCGAAGCGGACGGAGGAGGAGTTCGACGTGCGAGGATTTACCTCGGAGCGCCAACTGACGGCTCTCCTCAAGCGAAAGAACCTCTCAACCCTTGAGCGAAAGAGGATTGAGCGCGAATTAGCCAAGCGCAGAAAGGCTAAGGGGAGCGCCGGCTCCCTCAAGAGCGTCTCGACCTCGTCGAAGAAACAGAGCGGTGCCGCGACTGCCGCGACACAGGAATCATCTCAGGAACAAAACAAGCAAACTGACGCAGAGATGAAATCGTACGCGAAGACCCTCTCAACCTTCCTCATGCGCACCGAGGACACGCCGGGTGATGAGGACGATGAGCATGTCGCAATCGATCAGGATACCCTCGGGGCTTAGCCCGCATAGTGGTTATCGGCGCTGAAGCACCCACGAACAGGACAAGGGATCAACTATCGGAGGAAGCTGCCCCGATCGATGATTCATGAACTACCTCTAGCATCTCTCCTTCGCGAAGAATGACCTCACGGATGGAGATGTTGAAATCTCGCTCGAACTGTTGTACGAGCCGAACCTCTGGTCGAACTAAAACCGATACCGCAACGCCATGGGTACCTGCGCGCCCAGTGCGACCCACTCGGTGCAGGTAGTCCTTACCCTTGCTTGGAATGTCGAGATTAAATACGTGCGTAATACCTGGAATGTCGAGTCCGCGAGCCGCGACGTCTGACGCGATCATGACAGTTGCCTTGCCGCTCCGGAAGTTCTGCATCGCTTGTTTGCGTACCTCCTTGTTGTAGGTGCTATGGAGATCCGCGACCGCGACCTTGTGATGTTCCAATCGTGCGGCGAGATCCTCGGCTGTTTCATTGCGATGGGTAAAGACGATCGCCTTTTTTGTATTGGTTGCGTGCACTAACTTCCGAATGGTGTCAGCTTTGTCGCGTTGATCCACTACCACATAGAAGTGCTCAATGTTCGGATTAATCACAACATCTTCGGTGTGTAAGCGAACCAACCCCGGTGACAGCTGCTCCATGACCTCTTTGCTCTTCGGCTGCTCGGTCGCGGATACAAACACCAGCTGGCGCCGCCCCGGACATGCGCGAATCACTTTCTTAACGTCCTCAAGGCTCTCGTCTGCCAAGAGACGATCTGCTTCCTCGATGACAAGGGTCTTAAGCTCTGAGAGCTTGAGCTTGCCGCGTTGCAGGAGTTCAAGGATTCGGCCAGTAGTACCAACAAGAATCTGGGGCTTTTTTTTGAGCTTCTCAAGCTGCCGGTCTATCGCGGCACCACCAATCAACGAGGCGCAGCGAATGTCCATCCCTGAATGTTGCGCCAAATCGCAGATCACGCGATGGATTTGAATCGCGAGCTCCTGGGTAGGCGCGACGATGAGGACCTGCGCTGCTCGCAGTTCATAATTGAGAACTTGAAGAAGTGGAAGGACGTAGGCCAGGGTCTTTCCACTACCCGTTTCAGCGTTGATATAGGTATCGCTTCCAGCTTGAACGACAGGAACAGCTTGCACCTGAACCGGTGTTGGCTCAATAAAGTTCTGTTTTTCTAACGCCCCAAGAAGAGCAGGGGCTAGGCCGAATTGTTCGAAAGACATGCTAATACCCTGAACTCTTTATTTCGATTGTCATGTGCAATCCTTCTACGAATCGCCGAGACGTGAAGACTACCATCTTCGTCGACCTAAGCATAACGAGACGGTTGGGGAGCCTCATGTGGTCAAGGGGGTGCCTATCGTTGAAGGTGGTTAGGGGGAAGCCGTGCTTTGTCCACCCAGTGGTAGTCCGCGTTTTTACATGCGGAGGCTATCTTGCCATTCGTATGTGCGGGAAGGTAGCATCGCCCGGCATGAAAAAAGTAAAAGCTCCAACATCCAAGAAGAAGACAACTACAACGAAGCTGCGGTCATCCACCCCGGCCTCAAAGGCTAAGACCAAAGCCAAGGCCAAGGTAACTAAATCCACCACCAAGCCCGCGGACTACTTGGTTCTGATATTCTGCGGCAGAAGCTACAAGAGCGTTATCACCACCCTTGTGACAACCGATAGAAAGGAAGCTCATGCAGAGGCGAAGTGGCTCGTAAGTCGAGCGGTTTCTGAGAAGGGCGATAAGATTGATGTCGCGGTGTTTAATTCAGCCTACTCGTGGGATGACAGGAAGGGCTGGGAGTTCTTCTAGGCATTAAGCGGTGCGTCATGCCTTCCGAAGAATGGCATCTCGACTCTCGGTAGCTTTTTCCTGATCTCCGGCGTTTGCCTCGCTTCGCTGCTAACGCGCTAAAGGAAAATACTCCCTCCATCGCTGATCGACCAACCTCGTCGTATCCGGGTGCGTTTCTACCTCCGCCGGGTACCACGGCTTCATACGGGCATCGAGCACGATGGGAGGGGTGAAGGCGACGTGATTACGATGTACACCGGTGTGTGCGGCGTGAATATCAGCGGCCGGTTCAAAGCGTGTAAAGGTGGTCCATAAGAACGCGCTCGCGTTCCGTGTAGCGGCCTCGACGTTATCCACAAGAACCACAAGCGGCCACTGCCGCAGCGATTCAGCTTGAGCGAGACGAGCTGGGAGCTCCTTAGCGTGGTCGTACGAGTCACCCTCCACCACGAGGCATCCCGGACAAAATGGAACGGCTTTACGCGCATGCGGCGGTAAGTCTCCGGTAAACTCACGGGGAAGTTGCCGGATGGGCTGGCCGACCCCTACAAGGAGTCCCTTACTTCCATGGTTCACGCGGGGACCTGCGTAATCCAACGTATCCATCGCGGTATTAGAAAATATCGCCAAATCCTTGGCGAAATCCGCCCGTTCAAGGATGTACGTCAACACCGCTCGAATGTCGGTGAGATCCATCCGTTTGTCGACGAGTAAGAGAAACTTCGTCAGGGATAACTGTCCCTCGCCCAGTATTCTAAATGCCGCCGTTAGGCACTCCCGCGCGTAGCGCTCCTGCACAACGGCCGACGCGAGTGAGTGAAAGCCGGTCTCTCCGTACGACCAGAGATCGATCACCTGCGGCATCACGAGTGGGAAGACCGGTGACATCAAACGTTGGAGGTACTCGCCGATGAAATAGTCCTCTTGTCGAGGCTTTCCAACAACGGTAGCCGGATAGATGGCACCGGGACGACGCACAACTCCTTTGCAGCGAAACACTGGGTAATTGTGTTTAAGAGAATAGTACCCGTAGTGATCGCCGAACGGTCCCTCGGGTCGCATCTCATTCGGGTCAACCTCTCCTACGAGTGTAAACTCGGCGTTCTCGATAAGAGGATACGGGCCGATAGGATTCTCCATCAACGAGAGTCGCTCACCGAGAACGAAGGACGCGAAGAGTAGCTCAGGCACATTTTCTGGTAGCGGCGCGATCGCGGAGAGGATTAACGCGGGAGGTCCTCCAACAGTAATAGTTACCGGGAGCCGGACGCCCATCTCCTTCGCCGCCGCGAGGTGAAATCCCCCACCCTTTCCTATCTGGCAATGCAATCCGGTTGTCTCATCATCGTAGCGCTGAATGCGATACATGCCGAGGTTATGAATCTTTGTTTGTGGGTGTTCGGTGTACACCAGGGGCAAGGTGATAAAGTGTCCGCCATCCTCTGGCCATAGCTGAAGGAGAGGAAGACGAGAGAGCTTCGCGGGCTGGTCGATCGTGCATGCGGGATCAAATCGCTTCCGTTTGAGTCCAACCTTGGCGAGGTCAAAGAGGGTGCGTCGATGCTCCCACAACCGAGCGGGCGTTGGTGGCATCAGCGTATGGGGGAGCGCCGCGACCTCCTTCATCAACTTTTCTGGATATCCGCCAAAGGCGAGGTCAACCCGCCGAGTGGTGCCAAAGAGATTGGTCACTAAGGGAAAATCCGCCCCGATAACGTTGGTAAAGAGAAGCGCTGGTCCCTGCCGCTCAATAACACGTCGATGGATCTCCGCTACCTCGAGGTGCGAGTCGACAGGCGCCGATACCTCGACGAGCTCTCCCTCTTTTCGGAGAAGGTTTACGAATTCTTGAATGGAGCGAATAGCTTTTCGTTGCGACATACCGGCTTTCGCAGCATCATACCGAAAGTTGTGAGAAGAGACAGTATTAGGAGACGCCTGTGGCTCTAGTTCTACGAACGATCGATTCTGAGGGGATTGCGACCCTCACCCTCAATGATGAGGGGAACTTAAACGCCATGAGCGATGAGATGGCTCAGGAATTCGCCGCCACAATTCAGGCACTCCAGTCCGAAAAGGCCCTGCGGGCTGTGGTCCTTACCGGAGCGGGCAAAGCGTTCTCCGCCGGTGGACACCTCTCGATGCTTGAGGCCAAACGCTCGAAATCGCCCGAAGAAAACCGAGTCGGCATGCTCGGTTTTTACAACTCCTTCCTCTGCATGCGCGACCTCAACGTGCCTTTAATCGCGGCGATGAACGGAGCGGCGGTCGGCGCCGGCCTGTGCGTCGCCTGTGCCTGCGACTTTCGCGTGGCCTCTGACACGACGAAGCTCGGCTTTACATTCCTCAAGTTAGGGCTCCATCCAGGCATGGGCGCGACCTATTTCGTACCGCGAATTGTAGGAAGCGGCATGGCTACAGAGCTTCTCCTCACCGGTCGCGTCATTAACGCAGACGAAGCGCATCGCATCGGAATCGTTTCTCGTGTCTGCCCCGTCGCGGATGTACTGAAGGAAGCTCGCGCAATCGCGACTGAGATACTGAGTTGTGGACCCGATGCCACCGCGCAGCTTCTGCAGACGATGCGAGGAGATCCTGCACTTTTGACGAAGGCGCTTGAGCGGGAAGCGGCGTGTCAGAGCGTTAACTACGCCAGTGCCGAATTCGCCGAAGGGGTCGCGGCGGTGAAAGAGAAGCGCTCAGCACGCTTTACGAAGAGCTAACCACGCTCCAACACCGACGATCGCGACGTGCGAGAAGCTAAACCAAAAGCCACGCCAGTTATCCGTTTCGTACGCTGAAAAGAAAAGCGCGTATGCACACACCAGTACGACTGCTAGGATAACAAGCGTAACTTGAGACACATTACGTGATGTCGTTGATTCGTTCATGAGGTCTCTTGTACATCGCTTGAGCGAAATAAAAAACGTAACTGCTCAGCAGCTTTTAAACTTGTCATTCGAGCTTACCGGGTAAAAACGGCCATTTGGTCGGTCATTCTTTCTTGTCATCCCCTGGTCGGGGATGCCCTATTTTTGCTGAGCGGTTAGTATTTTCACCCCGCTTTGCTCCGCAAAGCCGCCCCTTACTAGGGGCTAACGTTACAGTTGTTGTATGTGCTGAGTAGATACTAAAAAACCACGCCGCACTTTTAAGGGTACGGCTTGGTTTTCGTAAATCGTGAGCGACTAGCTCAATCGAGATTTAGCGAAGCAAGCTCAAACGCTCTTGAATCGCCTCTGGATTTCCTTCGTATTGGCGTAGGCTCTCTTGGAGGGAGATCGGATCAAGATCCAAGTGAAGCGCTACCCACGCGAAGCTAAATGGTCTCTTTGGCGTGATCTTTCCGAACAACCACTGTCGAGCACTGCGCACAACGTGTCGCTCACAATGAGCAGTTCCAAAGGCATCGCAGATAGCTCGTGCCAAAACCGCTGCCAGAAGATTCCGTTCGGGCTTAACCGGAGAGGATGCTTCGGTATCGTCTTCGGGCAAAAACTTGTTAGCAGAATTGCTCATAGGCTACTCAAATCTCCAATGATATAGGCTTCTTATGGAATAAGAGGACGAGAAAAAGAATCACTCGATAAGGAATTATTCTTTGAGAACGTAGGAACGGAAAAAACAAACTTTGAAGTACTAGTGCGTCTTCGAACCTGATTGCCGAACATCAAGTAGGCCCCCCAAGTCGTACAGCTCGCCTCGGGATGACCCCGACCGCAGCGCTTTTGGACACCCTATCCAGAAGCCCGCAAGTAGTTGCGCTTGCTCACGATTCCTGGATTCAACTTGTACTCTGGTTGAGATTGGGCGTCAATAGTATTTTTAAGTAACTTTAAGTTACAACAACGTTTGAATAGAGCGAGGTTATCGCGATGCTCTGTTTGACTTTTCCGCCCCCTAATATTACCTTCTGCCCCTCTAAGAGTTCTAGGAGTATGCATGAATTCCCCTGTTACCAAAAAGAAGCTTTTCATTAGTAACCTCGACTTCGAAGTGACCAGCGAGCAACTCTCGCAGCTCTTCGAGGAGATCGGACCAACGGTAAGCGTTGTCGTTGCTTCAGACCGTGAAACCAAGCGTTCAAAGGGTTTCGCGTTCGTAGAGATGGAGCGTGAAGAGGATGCTCGCACAGCTATCGAGACCCTCAACAACCGCGCTGTAAACGGACGCCCGATGAAGGTGTGTGAGGACCGCGGCAAGAACGCTGGCCCAGCATCATCCGAAGGCGGAGCAAGTGAGGGTGGACGTAAGTTCGAGCCCCTTCCTTCGATCCAGAGAATGCAGCTTTTCAAGCGTCGTCGTAAGCTTGATCCCTTCACTGAGGATCCTCGCAAGTCGATCGACTACAAAGATGTCGCGATGCTTTCAAAGTTTGTCAGCGAGCGTGGTCGTATCCTCTCTCGTCGTTTGACCGGACTCACCGCGTACAATCAACGTAAGGTTTCTAAAGCTATCAAGCGCGCTCAGAGCCTTGGTCTTATGGCCTTCACGTCGATCCAAGATTAGTTCGACGATAGAACTCTTAGAAAGAAAAAGCCGGCCACCGCGCCGGCTTTTTTATTGCATTCGTAACCATCGAGCGTGTCGAGGGTCTCCTGAGAAACTCACACCCAGCGTAGTACTAAACGCGGCCCCGCGAGTAGCGCCTCACTTGGTGGTACTATCTCCCCTCCAACGTCTTCTCATACGGCAGGTAAGCATAATGTCTGGGCTCGCGTTCGTAGTAGCATCCATTCTGCTGGTCATCTTTCTGCTGATTATCTTTATTCAGCCGGTATGGTCGATACTCGACTGTGTATCGACCTCTCATCGGTCCCACCTGTCGAAGGCCCTCTGGAGTCTCGCAGTCCTCATCACTTGGTTCGCGGGTAGTTTCGCGTACGGTTATTTCGCGGCGCAGTCCCCAGGCCTCCGACGGCTCACCCTCTTTGGTTTTACGATACTGGGGCTGTTGCTCACCGCATGGGGCACCGTCATCCTCACGGATCCGGATTTGTCGCGAGTCCTCTGGGAAAGCGGCGTTGCGCGCTCAATACGCTAGAGATACGCGCGCCCCTGTGCGCAAGTCGTTCCTCGAGAGCTGGCCATCCTAAGCTTTAATGTATTTCGGACATTTTTGAAGTGGTCGTGCTTCGGTCACAAAACTACGCAGTGAGTTAACAGATGGGGCAACAGCTTTCCCCACGCGCTCGGGCATCTCTTTTCATGTAACGAGCGTAATCCATGATTTTCCGCCGAGGAGAGTGGGAGCAGGCAGTCAATCATGAGGGAGAGAGTGATGGCACGCCATTTGCTGCTCTCAATTCTTACACACCACTCGTACCTGTGGTTTGCTTACACACGGTAGATGTTGGGTTAGGAGGTCTTGTCATGAGAACCGCACAGCGTTCATCTCAACACGGCAGCGTGTTTGTTGAGGCGGCTATCGTCTCGCCGCTCCTCATCATGCTCACCGTTTCAATGATGCAGTTTGGATATATCTACGGAGTCCTCGCTAACCTGCGAGGGGCGTCTGCGGTTGCGGCCCGCATGGCTGTGTTAGACACCGCCAACTCAAACTCCGATGTCTGCCAAGCGGCGAGGAACGCGGTGGCCTCGCTCGTCGACATATCGTTGCTGGATTGCCAAACGAGTCCATCGATTCTACCGGCAGCCGTTAATTCACCGGTCACAATTACTCTGAGCTATCCGATCCATATTCTGTCGTCAAACTCCGGGCTGGTCCGCGGACCAACCTTCACACTTAGTGCTCGTACGACCATGCAGTAAGGTACTTTTATGGCCATCCACGCTTCAAGGACGGATAACCCCTGCTCGGGATTCGTTGTTTTCATCTTCATGCTCACACTATCCGTGCTTTTAACGTCGCTGGCGTTCGCGGTGGATGTAGGGCGAGCGCATGAGCAGCGGCAACAGTTACAGAACGTCGCCGATGCCGCCGCTCTCGCCGCCGTTGGAACGCTGGGGGTCGATACTGACTACCCCAGGATGATGTCTGTCGTTACCTCGATCGCTGTTGCGAACGGAGCGTCCGTGGACGAGATCCTAGCGATCGAACCCCGGTGCGGCATATGGGAAGATGGCATGTTCAAAGCCGGAGGATTTCACTCTTGTACCAGCTCGATGAACGCGGTGGAGGTATCGGTTACACGCTCTGTGCCCACCACGTTCGCGCGCCTTATGAACCAGGATTCGTTTCAAATCCGAACAAGCGCAATTGCCTACACCCCCCCTCCCATCGGGGGGAGCTGTATCCGTCCTTTCGGCATTGAGCAGTCCGCTTTGGAGAATGTAAGAGGATTCACAGGAGAAACCTTCTCTTTGGGCGGAACTCAAGAAGTTGGAAATTGGGGTAAGTTGGACATCATCGGCAACTCCTCATCCGGGGTGGAGTACACCCGCCTCATGCTCACCAATCTGTGCCATGAGTCCATCACGGCGGGAGGATATGTTTCATCCGGAACGGGAAGCGCTCAGATCGATCAGGTTTTTCAATCGTTGCTCGAAGACACAACCCCTCCCCTGGCCGCGCGAAATATGGTTTTTGCCGTAACTCCCGACGCAAGGCGCGGCAATTCCACGGTGCAAATACTCCGATTCATCAAGGTTGATTTTCTCGGACACGGCGGAAGCGGTCCTCGCTGGCGCGCGGATTTTCGCGTGGTCGAGTGGGATGCGCAGCCCGATCCCCCGGTCCAACCCACTCGTCGTTTGGTAAAGTAGCGTAGCGCGGGTAACAAGCCCCAACGATCATCCTATCGCCTGCCGAACGGTGTAGTGTTGATACAATCCGCCGGCGCTCTTGAGCTCCTCGTGGGTGCCTTGCTCTACTACGCGGCCCTCATTGATCAGGAAAACAGTATCAGCGCCCCGCAGACTTGAGAGTCGGTGTGATACGATGATGACGGTTGAACGCGGAAGCACCTTCCGAAGAACTGAAAGAACTTTGTCTTCAAGCTCGCTGTCCAATCCAGATGTCGCTTCGTCCAAAAGAAGGAGGCGTGGCTCGCGAAGGAGGGCTCGGGCGATAGCTATGCGCTGTCGCTGGCCACCACTAATTTGGGCACCGTGCTCTCCGAGAATAGTGGACAGTCCCTCAGGCAGATCAAAAACGAAATCGAGAAATCCCCACTCCTTGATTCGGGCCTCAATCAGATGAGGCTCAAGACGCTCACAACCCAGGGTCAGATTCTCTATGATAGACACGCCGAAGAGAAGTGGGTCCTGCGGTACCCAGGCGACCTTCGCTCGTAGTTCTCTATTACTGATATCCTCAAGGTGGTGTCGATTAATAACGATAGACCCTGATTGAAGATCGTAAAACTTCAGAATGAGTTGAATAATCGAGCTTTTTCCCGCTCCCGATGGCCCCATAATCCCGGCGACCGTTCCCCCGGCAACGGTAAGACTCAATCTATCGAGCACCATGGCCTCCGGTCTCGATGGGTACGCGAACGTTACCTCAGAGCACGATATCTCTGGCCCCTTTTCATCGATGATCTCACTGACCAGTTCGTTCGAGCGTGTCTCACTACCACAAAGTTCAAACACACGGTCGAGACCTCCGAGGCTTTGCACAACCTCAGCGTACGAGCTAACAAGAAAAGCGAACGACACCGCGACGATTGAACCATAGAGCGCGAAGGCGGCGAGATCGCTGAGTGGTAATGTTTCTCGCAAAACAAGCGAAACTCCGTACCACACCACTCCGAGCATGAGAAGGTTTAAGAGAAGACTAGCGCCCGAGGAAAAGGCGGCGCTACTTCGTACCCTACCCTGCCCCGCTTCTAAGACCTCTGCGCTGTGAGCGCCGAATACAGACACGGCTTGCTCCTCAGCGCCGAGCGCGCGAAGCACCTTCGCCCCTCCGAAGCTCTCGCCGGCGAAGGCAGCCAAGCTCGCCAGGGCGGTTTGAAACCTTCTCGACGCGGCTCGGAGATTGCGGACAAAAATACCGGAGACGAGAACCATGCACAGCACGCTCGCCACAATCGCGAAGGTCATGCGCCAGGACATCCAGGCCATCAATACCGTCCCCAGAACGACCTGGACACCATACCGCAAGATGACGGAGAGCTTAACTGAGACCAGATCTTGAACGAGCGCGGCATCAGAATTGAGTCGAGCCGCTAATTCCCCTGAACGATGTCTATCAAAGAACCCTATCTCTTTGGTCACGATTGAGGTGAAGAGTCGCTGGCGGACATCCGCGTACACCTGTTGACCAAGAAGCCCAAACAGCAACGAGCGCACAAAGAACGCCCCGCCCTGTACCACAAAGAGCGCCGCCAGCAGTCCAAAGAAGAGAGAGAGATGGTCGATGAGGAGCGTAAAGCTATCTGGACGAAGGGCCCGTCGGATGACCTCGGGGAACACGAGGTTGATGGAGCTCCCGAGAAGGAGCGCGGTCAATGCCAACGCGATTCGTCCCCGATAGGGTCGGACCAAGCCATAGAGGAGCCCAAGGGTCTGACGTGCCTGGGAGGTTGAGAGAGGGGGGCGTTTGGTGGAATTCATAGGGGTGAGCTCTTTTGGGTCCTATCCCTCACGTTGTGCGTCCTAGCATAGTGCCATCGATGGCCCGGCAAGAGATAAACTCCTTTGGACCGGAACGATTACCTGTACTAAGTTGTTATAGGTCACGACGAGAGAGAAAAGATACCGTATACCTCGGAGAGAGGTCAAAACGGCGGCACGAGTTACGACGATGGATGAGGCAGTGATACAAAGGGCGCGACAGGAGGCGGAACGACATCCGGTCGTTCAAGCGGCCGTGGCGATTCTTGCCCGTGAACTGCCAGCCCATCTCAAATACCACACACTGGCCCACACCGAAGATGTACTTCGCGAGGCGATTCTGTTCGGAGTGATGGACCACCTCCCCCCTCGACAGCTTGAGCTCTTGGCGGTTGCCGCCGCCTGTCACGATCTAGGCTTCATAACGAGTTCGGGGGCAAATGAGCCGATCGGTGCGACCTTCGCGCGAGAGCAGATGACGCACTTCGGGGGCTACTCGCCGGACGAGATACTGTTGGTCGAGCGGATGATCCTCGATACGGCGCTCGTTGA